>NZ_CP039934.1:3153376-3460140 GCF_009792295.1 Myroides fluvii
TACTTTTATGACAGGACCTTTACTGGATCTAATTGCTAAAATATTTGGTCCATTAGGCGATGAACCTCAACACAAAGGTGTTGTCATCGGAAAGTATCAAGTCTTCTTGTTTTTTGAGCATAAATTGAGTTTAGCCCCCTTGATGAAATTGGCTAATGCGTTTACTGGAAAGTCAAGTGTAGATACGCGTATTACAGCCATGCACATGATTGATAGTCAGGAATTAAATTCATTTAACACCCAAGATTACGAAGAGGAAATATTTGAGGCAGTTCAAGAACAAGCAACAGAAATGGATCAAGAGGTTCAGACCTATTACAAAGTGTCCAATGATATAGAAAGTGATGTAGTGGGCATGGTTCATCAAGAAACGTGCGACTTATTGCTTATTGAGATGGGGTATTCCATTTATCGCGGTTCTGTGTTAGGGAATATTCTCGGATTTACCACGCGTATTATTAATCCAGATGTCTTGTTAAACAAAGTAACTGGAAGAGAAAAATTATTCGAAAATTCGTGGTTTAACGCGCGTACTCAGCAAATTATGAATCGCACGAAAGTGCCTTTGGGAATTCTAATTAACAAGGACTTTCAAAAGTTAGAGCACGTATTCTTGCCTATTTTTAGTAAAGGAGATTTAAAGCTATTGCCGTATGCTCAAAAAATGATCCGAAACAATGATGTACAAGTTTCGATTTTAGACGCCACTGGAGAGTTGGAAAACCACACGGAGTTTAAAGAACACATTAGGCTTATTGAACAGTATAAGCCAAATCATATCCGCATTGTAAGCAATAAGGTTGTGTCGAAAGAATTCATCGAAGAATTCGATTTAATGCTCATTACCTTAGACAGTTGGAAGAAGCTAATCGAAACTAGAAGTATCTGGTTAAATCATGCACCATCCATGCTTTTAATGCAATCGTTATAACTATTTAGTTATGTTGTTTTATATTAATTTGCAGAACCTCAAGCCGAAAAGCTTGGGGTTTATTTTTTTGATGATCCGTAATCTTGCGTACCCGATAAGCTAGCGCCGTCATTTTTGTTGAGTTTCATAAAAACGGTGCTCGATAAGATGGTCAAGATTCCCATAACTAAAAAGGTGTAATTGAAAACGGCCGTCGGTTGCTCCGGAATATCAATAGAACTAGCTCTAAAAATTTGTAAAAACATAGCGGAAATTGAAATTCCCAAACTAATCGCTAATTGTTGGGTAACGGATAATAAGCTATTGCCATCACTAGACGTTGCATGATCCAAATCGGCTAGGGAAATCGTATTCATAGCAGTAAACTGTACGGCATTAAAGGCGCCATTGCATACCATGAGTAGAATAATCACAAAGAAGGGCGTCTGCTGGTTGACAAAGAAAAAAAGACTAATGAGAACTCCTGTTGCAATTGTGTTGAAAACCAAGGTCTTTTTATAGCCATATCGCTTTACAATAGGAATGACAAAATTTCTGGAAATTAGGTTTGATAAAGCTTGTGGAATCATCATTAAGCCTGCGTAGAAAGCCGAATAACCAAAGCCGAGTTGCAGTAAAAGGGGAATCATTAAGGGCATTCCTCCAATGCCAAATCGCGTAACGAGATTGCCAATAAGACCAATATTAAGCGTTTTAATCTTAAACAAGTCGAGTTTAATTAAAGGACTTGTGCTTCTTTTGGCGTAAACAATATAAGCAATAATGAGAAGTATAGCCATGATAAATAATCCCACTAACTGAACTACGGAAAGACTAGGAGAATTCCAACGCTCAATGACAAGGGTTAACACGGTTAATCCACCACTGAATAAAATCCATCCCATTACATCAAAACGCTCCACTTTGTTTGTGAAGTTTGGAATAATGAATCGGGCCATGATAATAGCGATAATCCCCACAGGTAGATTAATGAGAAAAACCCAATGCCACGATAGTTTTTCAACCAAAAATCCACCAGCGGTAGGGCCTAACATCGGACCAATTAACGCGGGAATCGTAATAAAATTGATGATTTTTAAGAGTTGATCTTTGGGGTACGCATAAAGGAGTGTTAGGCGTGCAACCGGAACCATCATGGAACCTCCAATAGCTTGAAATATACGAGCGAAGATCAATTCATTTAGCGTATTAGACAAGGCACAAAATAAAGAACCCAACGTAAATAAGGCAACGGCGAGTATAAAAATTCGCTTGGTTCCAAATCGATCCGCTAGCCATCCGCTTAACGGAATTAACAGCGCTACTGTCAAAGTATAAGAAACAATAATACTTTGCATTTCCAAGGGCGATTCACCCAAGCTCTTTGCAATAGAAGGAAGACTTGTATTTAGAATAGTACCATCTAAAGCTTGCATGAAAATAGCTAAAGCACCTAAGTAAGGGAGGTATTTCTGAACTTTGGGATCTTGTATTATTCCAGCTTTCATCTAAAGAATGTGTTTTGCTATAAAAGTTTGAATTTACCATTTTACATTTAGCCAAACAATATTTTTTAGAAGTTTTATGATTTATGGACAATTTGTATTCCATTCAAAGTTAAATAGAATCCCAAAATTGATAAAAGAAGAAATCGCTATTGTTCAATCCAATTGGCTAGCATTTTCCTACCCGTTTGAGTCATATAAGATTCAGGGTGAAATTGAATACCCCTAATGTTTTTTGTTTTATGCCTAAAAGCCATAACAACTTGCTCATTGCTCATTGCCGTAATTTCGAGAGAAGTGGGGAAATTATGTTGAGCTAAAGCCCAAGAATGATACAAACCAATAGGCGTTTGATTTGGAATACCTTCAAAGAGTAAATCGGGAATCATCAGTTGTAATTGACGCATTTGTCCATGAAAAACGTGTTGAACATTGTATAATTCTGCACCGTAATACTCTCCAATAGCTTGATGGCCTAAACAGACACCGAGTATAGGTTTACTGTTCTCATAACGCGCAATAATATCAAATAAAATCGGGTAAGAACGAGGTACATCTGGGCCAGGGGATAGAACCAATTGATCATAAGCTTCTAAGTCCTCGAGTTGTACTTGGTCGCTTTGTACAACATGAATCGTACAAAGGGGATGTTCATCAAAAATTTGATACAAATTATACGTAAACGAATCGCGGTTATCGATAATTATAATTTCCTTCTTTGAGCTCATAAACAATTTGTATTTTTGACCTTCAATTTAGATTAGATTATGAGCATCAAAGATACGATTATCTCAAGTATGAATACATGGGGAAAGGAGAGAAAACCTTTTTTATTTTTTGTAGACTACCAGGGGGAGAATGGGCAAGTTATTCCCTTAGATAAAGTGGATGTTAATGCAATAGCATATCAATTTAATGATTTGACAAATCAAGAATTTCCTGCTGACTTCCAAGTTCCAAAAATAAATGCGCAACCCATCGCATTTGAAACCTATCTCGCTAAGTTTGATCAGGTGATGAATCAAATAAAAAAAGGCAATACTTATTTACTTAATCTTACTGTGTCAACACCCATTGAAGTAGAGGGTACTTTAAAAGATATTTTTTACGCGAGTAAGGCTAAATATAAACTTTGGATAAAAGACCATTTTGTGTGTTTTTCACCTGAGATTTTTGTTCAAATAAAAGAAAACAGGATTTATTCCTATCCGATGAAAGGAACTATTGATGCTTCAATACCTCATGCAGAAGAATTGATTCTAGCAGATGAAAAAGAAACAGCAGAACATTTTACTATTGTTGATTTGATTCGCAATGATTTGAATATCGTAGCTAAAAATGTCGGTGTAGATCGCTTTCGCTACCTCGATCGGCTACAAACCACAAAAGGAGAGTTACTGCAGGTAAGTTCTCAAATTAGTGGAGATTTACAAGAAAACTGGCAAGAAAGTGTAGGAGATCTTTTAGCTAAATTAGTACCTGCTGGTTCCATTACCGGATCACCCAAAGAAAAAACGGTTCAAATTATTAGCGATGTCGAAGGTTACGCGCGCAATTATTATACCGGTATTTGCGGAGTGTTTGATGGTACAAGCCTAGATACTGCTGTGATGATTCGCTTTGTCGAACAGCAAGGGGAACAAATGGTATACAAAAGTGGAGGGGGAATAACTTTTGCCAGCCAAGCGGATAAAGAATATGAAGAAATTTTGCAAAAAATTTATCTTCCTATCTAAAGGAGTAAAAAACCGATACAAGAAAAAGGCGTATCGGTTTTTTTTGTGTTCAGGTAATTGTGCGACCTTAGACTTCGAGTGTAGTGAAGAATTGACGTATTTGTTTAACCAGGGTGATGTCTAAAACTAAATTGTATTTTTTTTCTTGCTTGTGTCGGATGGTATAATCAAATACCAAGGGATACAAGATATCGTATAGTGATTTTAGTGAAGGTGCTTCTTTGTCTTGGGCATACAAAGCTAAATACAACAAGGAGTGAATGCTATTTGTTTGAGGGACATAATGAAGGTGATGCAAGATGTAAATTTTGAGCTTAACAGCTAAACAGACGTGCAAATGATGTGTTGTGATATACGTCTCTTTTTTGGGGTTAGTAAAGTCTTGTTCTAGGGTTAGATTTATTTGTTTTAAGCGCTTTTTATAGGGGAGTATAAAATCACTATAATCTCTCATGCTGCTTTTATACCAGTGAATTTGCGGATAATAATCACTGGCGTAAATTTTGTTTTTTGGTTGAATAATGGAACTGAAAAATTCCGAAAACTCGTAAACATGGTCCTGAATATAGAGGCGAGTATGCGCTAAGATTGTCAAGCCGAGGCCCTCTTGGTTCGATTCAATATCCTTGATGATTCTCTTTGTTGCTTTGGTGGGAGTCTCTTTAAGCAGCACCAATAAATAGACCTGTTTTTGTTGCTTACTTTGCTGAAAATACAGTATTTCGTGAAATTGATAGAGCTCTTCTACTTGATTGGTAATCAGTAGAGGCAAAAGTTTTTCTTTGTATTTGAATGGTTTGTTTTTTGTTTTCCTTATGGTTCTTCTTGGCCTAATCAGCGATGTTTGCCCATCAATTTGATCTAGTACATGAAGAACAATGCGATGGAGTTTGCTTTGAATTTTTTGCAGGGAGGAGTTCCACACATCGTCTTGTATATCTTGCGCCAAGTCATTTAGAATATAGTAAACATTTGGCTCGCTTTTGACGAATAAGGTTTTTATTTTGGGAACAACTTGCTCCAAGAGTAACAAGCGCTGTGTTAAGGTCATTGTTGTGTTTTTTATCCCCAACAAAACAATTTCTAAAACATCGAGATCATAAGTAAAAGCTTTTAATAGGGCGTGACTACTCCCGCGGTATTGCTGTTTTACTAGATCTTGACAATAAGTAGCTAATAAAGCGTGTTTGTCTTGATATAAGGCAATGAAGCCACCTAAAGACGTATATAAAATTTTTGGCAACGCAGTTGATGTTGCTTGGTAAATGAGATTGGTTGCAGTAAGACTCGTCTTAAAAAGAGAATTGCCTATTGTTGCGTGATAGCTTAAGTCTTTGTCGTCTAGTACGATAAGAAAAATCGAGTCTTCGCGTAGTAAAGTTTGACTAGCTATAGTTGAAAATAACGCATGTGTTTTGTCCTGTGTATATACCCATAAGCCTCGTTGTGTAGAAGATTGTCCAATTGCTCCAAACCAAATGACTTTGATGTGGTTTTTTGCGATACCTATTTCTAGTAGATGGAAGAGTTCTTGTGAGAAGTCTGGAGGGAATGTGTCTCGCCAATTCGTTTTCATTGTGTGTTTTTTACGGGATTAGATATTTGATTTATGTAATAAATAGTGTTTTTATTTGAATTAACATCAATAAAAATGATTATATTTTGTTGAATTTTCTGTATTTTTGTGCTTTAGGTATAAAATCAAATATACGAACAAAGTTTTTTTCTACCATGAAAAATTACGTATAACGTTCGTATATTTTTTGTAAATTCTTTAGATATGGATAAAATTCAGCGCCTTAATGAGGCTATTAAATGGATTGTTTTTGAAGGTTTGGCGAAAAATCACACCGACCTTGCTAAAAAATTAGGGTATAAGAAATCGTCTTTTTCACAGATTGTCAATGGAAAGGTGAATATTAGCAACAGTTTTATTAATCGCTTGGTCGCTTTTGCGCCTATATTGAATCGCAAGTGGTTACATAATGGGGAGGGAAGTATATTTATTTCTCAACCGAAAACGATACACGAAGAAGCGATGAAAGGGCATCGAAATGGGGTTAACCTCTTGTTTGAAAGTGAATCAACGTATTTGGTAAAGAGCCAAATACCCGAAATTTTCTACAATCAACGAGGCAATACGTTTACTTTTTACTCAGGAGGTAAAATGGATATCGAGGCATATAAGATTCCCTTTACGGCTCATACTGCATATGTTGAATTGTATCGAGATGCAAAGGCCATGCAAGAGCACTTCAGTCGAGTCGAGTTTAGCGTAGATTATCTTGAATTGGGATATTATCAAGCCTTTGAGGTAGTGGGAGATACAATGAATGGAGGAAATATTGAAGACACGCCAAATGGAGCGGAAATTTTAGCTAAAGAAATAAATAGAGATTTGTGGGAAGGTGGTTTTAAACCCACAAAATATGGCTTTATCTTAGTGACCAAAGATTATATCTTGCATAAAGATATTGCTGATTTCAATGTGCAAACTGGAATTTTTCGCTTATCTAATCGCAATACTAGTTATGCTATGATAGAATGTTCCATTGAGGATGTTCTGCAAATTTTTCACGTGATTAAACGCTTTTTTTAACCGAGCTACTTGCTATGATACAAAACACGAACGCTGTTTGTGTTTTGTCATTGTAGGGGGATTGCCTCTATAGGTAGGGCTTACCCTATATTAGCTTGTGTACAATAGCGAAGCGAATGGCCTCGGCTGTCGTCTTCACTTGTAGTTTTTCTAGAATTTTTTTTCGGTGAAATTTAATCGTATCTGCTGTAAGACAGAGTAAAGAAGCTATTTCTAGAATGGCATATCCTCTAATGGAATACTGTAATACTTCTAATTCTCGAGGAGAAAGCTTAGGTTTAGTTCTCATCTCCCACGTTTTTTGTTTCGAGTGATAGACCCAAATATGCTCACTTCCCCTTTTAAAAATCGTACTATTTCCCGCTTGGTGTGCAGTGGAGAGGGAGACTATACAAATAGACTTCCACAATTCCCCCGTTTTTTTGAGGCACAAAGGCGTCATTTCTTGGTGTATTAGAAAGGTGTGCGTTAACCTGTGTTTGAGGTGAATGTCAAAAGACAACGTATATTGTTTTCTCTCTTTAATGGGGATAGAAGAGAAAAAAGAAAATCCCGCTTTTGTTACTTGGACCAATAGATCCCGCTCCTGGTTGGGGATGCAGTGGGTGTAAAAGTCAAATCCCATTTTTTGTACTTCTTGAGGAGAATAACCACAGCAAAATAACGGATTGTCAGAAACGTAGTCAAAGACCTTGTTTTGATGATCCACAATGTAAATGCTTTTGTAGGTCATTCTAGCTAAAGCTTGTACAGCTTCGAGGTAATGGGGATTGAATGCTTTCTTTTTTTTTCTTTTTTTCATAATCTATGGAAGAGTTTTCTTTTAAAAATAATAGAAAATAAAAGATGTCAATCAATGATGTTTTTTTGTTGTATGTAATAGGTGTTGAATGTTTGAATAGTGATAGAAATAAATGCATTTGAACGCATCGACATCTACTCTGGATGCTATGGAGATGTACTTCTCTCTTTTTCCTACTCCTCGGTGTAGTTTTTTGTTTTTGATGTAAAAACTACCCGTAGGTGTAGCAGCTAGGAAATCTAATTCACTTAATTTAGATAAAATAAATCATAATAAATTGACAATCATTTACTTATGTTTGATTTTTATATGTTGATTGAAAAATAGTTCTATTATGTATAAAATACTCCTTAATTACTTTTTTATACTATTGCTTTTAGGTGATGGTGTGAGTTATAGTCAATCCTTTCGTATAGTAGGACAGGTAGTCAATGCAACGACTCAGCCGGTTGAATTCATGGATGTCTATCTCACTACTAGCACAGCATCCAATATGCCTCATACCTATACCGATAGTTTAGGGAATTTTACGTTACAAGCTGTAAGGGGAAGCTATACGTTGACACTCGCTGAATTTGGCAAAGAGAAATACAGTCAAGTTATCACGTTAACCCAAGATCTCAACTTAGGGCAACTCACAGTAGATGAAGGTGTAATGTTAGACAGTATTACCATTACAGCCAAGAAAAAGCTGATTGAACGCAAAGTCGATCGCTTGGTTTTTCACGTGGAGAATTCTGTTGCAGCTAGTGGGGGAGATGCTTTAGATGCGCTGAAAGCAACACCTAGTGTTCGAGTTAAGAATGATAAAATTGCCGTGGCAGGTAAGTCCAATGTTTCAATCTTGGTTGATGATAAAATTATCGTATTATCAGGAGATGAATTAAACCAATTTTTAAAGGGAATAGCGAGTGATAATATAGCTCAAATTGAAGTAATGACAATACCTCCTTCAAAGTATAGTGCTGAGGGAGATGGTGGAATGATCAATATTTTATTAAAAAAAACAACACAACACAGTTGGAGCAATACCAGTAGAACTGCTTATACGCAAGCGACTTATCCATCAACTTCTTTTGGCAATAGCTTTAATTATCAAAAAGGTAAGTTTAGTCTTTTAGTTGATGCATCAGTAAGGCAAACCAAAACAATTTACACCAATGATATTCACTATTATTATCCAAAGGAACATTGGCAAAGTGAAATCTATGATAGAGTAAATAATTTTGGTTTTGCGAGTATTGTCAATTTTGGATATGATATAAGTGACAAACACAACATAAGTTTTCAATACCTTGGCAATAATGACATGCCAAAAACAAAGGAAAGGGGTATAACAGCCATTTATAAGAAAGAAGATCAAAGTTTATCTAAAACACTAGCTTCCATAAACAATACAGTAAATAATAATGGCAATCATTCCTTTACAGCAGGATTGAGTACTAAATTGGATACCCTTGGTAAAAAATATACAATAGATGTAGATTATTTACTGTCTTCATCAGATAAAAATAACAAGCAAACCACACAAGAAATCCGTGAGGATAATGCTCAGGATATAGTAACGCTGCTAACGAATAGCAATGTGCAACGCATCAATAATTTGGCTACTCAAATTGATTTTGAACTTCCTTATGCTTGGGCAACATGGGAATTTGGTGGAAAAATAAGCTTTACCAAAATCAACAGTGGTATTGATATTGAGACAGCGGAAGAACTAAAACCAGTAAACCGACAAGAGGATCAATTTACTTTTCGAGAAAACACGCAGGCACTCTATTTTTCAGGTGCTAAATCATGGGGCGAAAAGTGGCAAGTAAAAGCGGGTTTGCGTGCCGAATCTACTCAAAATAAAGGGAATTCTACTCGTATGCATCAGACCAATACAAGCAAGAACATCAAATTATTTCCAACCTTGTATGTATCCTATAAGTGGAATGATATGCACGATATTTCATTAAAATACAGTAGGCGAATACAACGTCCTTCTTATAAAAATCTAAATCCTGCTCGATGGTATTTGAATACAACATCCTATGCAGAAGGGAATCCTTTTTTACAACCGGCCTTTACGACCGCTTTAGAACTTTCTCATTCTTTTAAGAATCGATTGTATACAACGGTGTCTCTTAGTCAAGTGAAGGACGGATTTGGGCAACTGACGACGCATAATGAAGAACATAATTTTCAAAAATTCACGCAGTTAAACTATTATTCAGCACATATTATTAACTATAATCTGTATGCTACTATTGATTTGTTTCACTGGTGGACCACCGCTTTTGAATTCAATACATTTTATACAGAAACGAAGACAAATACAACCTATTTAAAGCCCAAATATTCTGGATGGGGCGCTTATTTTATTGCGACCACTACGTTAACACTTAATCCAGCAAAGACACTTATCGCGGAAATTAGCTATGAACAAGATTTTGCCTCTGAATACATCGGGACTAGAATGAGCGCAAATGCCAATGTAACGGCTGGAATAAAATTATTCCTATTGGATAAGAAGTTACAATGTGCATTGAACGCTAATAATATTTTCGGAACAGATCAAGCGATGCTATCGAACACAACACAACATATATTTCAAACGTTCAAACAATACTATGACACACAGTATATTAGATTCTCTCTGTCTTATTCTTTTGGGAACAAAAATATCACGGTGAAACAACAAAATACGAGTAATGAGGAGGAAAAGGGAAGGGTTAATTAAAAGAAAAACGTTCAAAGGAAAACATACCCTAAACTACTGGTTTTTTTATAAAAACTACCCGTAGGTGTAGCAGCTAGGAAATCTAATTCACTTAATTTAGATTTTAATAAAATACATGATTGATATTCAATGTGTTAGTTTTTATTTTTTGAATATTTTATCTAAAAATAGTTCTAGTATGTCTACATTATTCTGTTCCTTTTTTTTCATTTTATTGTTGCTTGGAGGTAGATGCTATGGCCAATCGTTTACCATAGAAGGACAAGTGGTAAATACGAAAAATCAACCAATCGAATTTATGGATGTGTACCTTACCTATACCTCTGATTCTAATATGCCTCAGGTGTATACGGATAGTTTGGGACGTTTTATTCTAAATGCCGAAAGGGGAATTTACACCTTAAAAATAGATCAGTTTGGAAAGGAACTTTGGATGAAAACGATTGATTTAGTAAAAGATATAGATTTAGGTGTTTTAGCAATTGATAATGCTGTGCTATTGGAAGAAGTGACGATCAATGCGATTAAGAATTTTGTGAAGTATAAAGGTGATAAACTTCTTTTCGATATAGAAAACAGCCCTTTGGCTAAAGGATATAATGGATTAGAGGTTCTTCGGAGGAGTCCTAAACTTCAAATTAGCAGTGATGGCTCCATACAATTGAGGAAAAAAGAAGTACAGGTTTTAGTAAATGGTCGAAAGGCTACGATGGGCCAAGAAGATTTGAATCACTATTTAGAGAGTTTGAGCTCTGAGGATATTAGAAGCATAGAGATTCAAGATGTAGCAGCGGCAGATGCAGAAGCTTCAAATAGCGGTGGAATAGTGAATATAGTACTAAAAAAAGAAATTTATGGTCTTAGAGGGATTGTAAAAACGAGTGGAACTTATTATAAACCAAGATATAATAATTTTTTTGGAGACATTAATTTAATCTACGGGCATGAAAAATGGAATGTCTATTTTACCTCAGGTGTTAGCAAAAATAGATCAAAAGGACTATACAACAATCAATTCGATTATAGCAATTCACGACGACAGCACCAATATGGAATTTTTTTACAGGACAACAAATCGTACAATTTTAGAACAGGGATTGTGTTTTATCCGAATATAAAGCACGAGTTTGGCGGGGAGTTTTTCTTAAGGAATGGAAAAGACAGGTTGACAGATTATCAATTACTTAAAATTTACAATCCCACTTTAGCAATTGAGGGAGAAACTAATTCGTTAACCCATGATAAAACAGCTATTTGGTACGTTACAATTAATTACAAGTATAGCATAGATACCCTTGGAAGTTACCTCAAGTTTATTGGCGATTATGGTAGTAATAGATTGAATCGTTATAATACGGGGAATATTATCTATGCTCTAGGTCAGGTGGGAGACAGCAATTTTTTGTTCGATACGAAGGCTCCATCCATTTACTATACAGGGCAAGTTGACTGGTTACAAAAGTTGAAATCAAATTGGCAACTGTTTTCAGGTGTTAAATTCAATCGAATAGCACGCAGTAATGAATTGAATAGTTCAGAAAAGAGGGACCAAGATTGGCAATTGATGCCAAAGGGTATTGAAGATTTTAAAAACACAGAAAATATTGTTGCGTTTTATACCTCAATAGAGAAATCGATTACTAAACACAATTATTTAAAAGTTGGTCTAAGAGGAGAATTTACATCAGTAACAGGGATAAATAAGATAAACAATGAAGATGTTAAGGTGAGTTACGTTGATTTATTTCCCTCTCTTTTCTATAAGTATAGTATAGATAATAAACGTTTTTTGTCGTTATCCTATCGTCGAAGTATTAATCGACCTTCATTCAGAGATTTAAACCCCTTTGTTATAAAACAGAGTGATTTTTTATTTCAAAAGGGAAATCCAGATCTAACTCCACAATATAATCAACGAATCGATCTTACATATGGAACAAGTAAAAATGAATTTTCTCTGTTTACTAGATTTTCAAAAGACCTTATACAACAAGTATATTTTGTAAAAGACAGTACTAATTATGTGCAACCACTGAATTTTGGTAAAGAATACAATAGTGGCATTGATCATACCTATTCAGGAAATATCACTAAATGGCTCTATGTAAATGTTTCGTCAGGGGTGTATTATTATAGTTTTAAATCAAGTGAATTAAAAAAATCTCGCCCAACATGCTATAACTATATCTATTTACAAGCTACGCTTCCTAAAAGTTACCTAATTGAATTATTTAGTAACTATGATTACCAATCACAGTATAGAAACATACTGGGGGCTTATCAATATGGATTAGATGTGACTGTTCAGAAAAAGATGGTAGGTGATCAGTTAATTGCTAAACTTTATATCACAGATTTATTAAATACGCGTAGAGATAAAAATCGTTCTACTTATACTGATTTTACGTTTGATTTTTATCAGAAACGATTAACAAGAGGAGTTACGTTTTCTATCCAATACACTTTTAATAATCAAGGTAAAACGAAATACTCCAATGTGCAATCTGACAATCAAAGTAGAAACAGACTATGATATAGTAAAGCCGAAAATCCTTAATAGAGTAGGTTTAATTGAAAGTTTAGGAATTATGAAGAATTTTACAAGAAAAACATACCCTAAACTTCTGTTTTTTTTGTAAAAACTACCCTTAGGTGTAGCGGCTAGGAAATCTAATTCACTTAATTTAGATAAAATAAATCATAATAAATTGACAATCATTTACTTATGTTTGATTTTTATATGTTGATTGAAAAATAGTTCTATTATGTATAAAATACTCCTTAATTACTTTTTTATACTATTGCTTTTAGGTGATGGTGTGAGTTATAGTCAATCCTTTCGTATAGTAGGACAGGTAGTCAATGCAACGACTCAGCCGGTTGAATTCATGGATGTCTATCTCACTACTAGCACAGCATCCAATATGCCTCATACCTATACCGATAGTTTAGGGAATTTTACGTTACAAGCTGTAAGGGGAAGCTATACGTTGACACTCGCTGAATTTGGCAAAGAGAAATACAGTCAAGTTATCACGTTAACCCAAGATCTCAACTTAGGGCAACTCACAGTAGATGAAGGTGTAATGTTAGACAGTATTACCATTACAGCCAAGAAAAAGCTGATTGAACGCAAAGTCGATCGCTTGGTTTTTCACGTGGAGAATTCTGTTGTATCTCAAGGAGGGAATGTTTTAGATGTTTTGAATATAGCCCCAAATATTAGTGTTAGAAATAATCAAATTATAATAATAGGTAAAAGCGAGTTGTCTGTAATGATTAACAATAAAATGTTGAAATTGTCTGGAGATGATCTCCTGGGGTATTTGAAAAATATAAAATCAGAAGACATCTCAACGATTGAAGTTATAACTAATCCACCCGCAAATTACGAAGCTGAAGGTAATAGTGGTATCATCAATATTAATTTAAAAAGAGAAACACAAAAGGATTGGTATGTAGATCTAGGTGCGTTTTTTAAGCAATCTAAATACAGCCAAGTAGGGCAAACGCTAATAGTAGCTTATACTAAAAAAGCAATTTCTTTCTATGGAAGTATCAATCATAATGATGGATTATATTTTAATAGAACGGAAGACACGACGATTTATTATAGCGATAAAATGTATCGTTCTTTAAGTGAAATGAAGTATGATTATCGAGCTAATAATGCTATAAACCTAGGTTTAGATTATGAATTAAATAAAAAGACTACAATTGGTATTCAATATTTAGTTACCGATAACACAATTAAAGGAGAGGAGAAAAATGACACCTATATAGAGAATGAAGAAAAATATCTTTTGCAAACGCTATCTACAACTAATATCGAAAAACGCAATGGGAGTTTAAATTTTTACTCTACTTATAAAATAGACTCCATAGGTAGTAAAGCAATGTTAAATGTTGATTATTTCAATTACAGTAGTAATAATTCACGATCTTTTATAACCAAACAGTATGATGATTTTATCCATTATGTTTCTGGAAATGATTATCAAGCAGAAAATGGGAGTAAGCAGGATATTAAAAACTATGCTACTCAACTTGATATAGAACAAAAACTAAATGGAGTAGATATTTCTTACGGCGCAAAGTTTTCTCATACTCAAAATAATAGTCAAAGTAGATTTCAAGCGTTGAATTCAGAAATGTTGGCTTTAAAAGATGGAACAAATGATGGAACAAATGATGATTTTACTTATGCTGAATCCATAGCAGCTGTCTATATCTCAGGAAGCAAAAAGATAGGAAAACATTTAGAAATTACGGCAGGATTACGCGTGGAACGCACAAATACAAAAGGAAATTCTACTACACTGAGTCAGACGAATAACAACCTGTATACTAAATTATTTCCAACGGTTTACTTCATGTATAAATTAAATGAGTTCCATGCTTTTAGCCTAAATTATGGTAGACGAATTAATAGACCCTCTTATTCTATTTTAAATCCCTTTGTTCGGTATATTAATCAAACGACGACATCCGAAGGAAATCCCTTTTTACAACCGTATCAAACAGATAATTATGAGCTCAATTATAATTATAAAAACAATTGGAATACAACAGTTTATCTAAGTACTTCCAACAATATATTTAATCAAGTCAATTATATCACCAACGACAACATTAATTCTATAACAAAATATGAGAATTTTTATAATCAATTCACATGGGGAATTACTGAAAACTATAGATTTAATCCCTTCCATTTTATGGAAAGTGTTCTTGCAGCAACTATTTATAACAAACAAATAAAATCTTCTTTACCCCAAACTTTACAATCCTATCAAAGTTGGAGTGCTTTTTTTCAATTGGGAAATGAAATCTTTCTCACCAAAAATAAAAACTGGGTAATAGTTATGAATTATTGGGCTCAATTGTCTGAATATGAAAGTATATATAAAAGAAAAGCGCTGTCTTCATTTGATGTTGGTTTTAAAGCAGTGTTTCTAAACCAAAGCTTAGTGCTGTCTATGTATGGAGCGGACTTATTGCGGACAGCAAAAATGGATAATGTGTCAAATTTTAATGGGATTGTTAATCATGCTAAGAATTATGAAGATAGACAGTTTATAAGAATTGCTGTAAACTATACGCTAGGTAAAAGTTCCTTTAGAAGCAATGAAAATAAACCGAGTAACGAGGAGGAAAAAAACAGATCAAATTGAATAAAATTTTGTTGCAACAAAGATGGAGGATGCCAAAAATCCATTTTTAAAAGAGTAGGTTAATATGTAATTTAATTAAAATGAAGTTTAACAAAAAACAATCAGTGAAATCAAATCCTAAAATTCAAGAATTGTTGAATACAGATTTGATTAGAATTAAGGGAGGTGCAATAGGACCTCAGAATTTTTGTAATTCAACTTGCGTTGCTTGTACACCTGGTAATGCTGTGTAAGTTTTAATAATCAGGCGGTAATTTTACAGAAATTACCGCCATAATTTAAAGTTGATTGAGTTAAATCTTTTGTACAATTTAAAAATAATTCAACATGGAAAATCGAAATAGAAGAATCATCTTCAATCCCGCGTATGTGTTATTTCCTGATGAAGGACGAACCTTACTCTTAAGTAAAGAGACCCTTAGAATATCTTTATATTCTATTCCTGAAGTATTTACATTTATTCATCCTCTTTATGCTGTTATTCTAAATTTTTTCACTGGAGATCAGAATTTTTATAAAACAATAAAAGCTATATCTGATTTTTTGAATATTGACGAAATAGTTGTGAATAATTTTGTACTAAATATTATTGATAATAAAGAACAATTTTTTATTGAATTAGATAATACTATAATGTTTTTTCCAATAAACTGTTTAATAGATGTCAAAGAAGATAAAACAAGAGCCAGATTAGATCATAATCTATTTAACTATGATAAATTGAATTTAATTCACAAAAGAACTGTGTTCCCTGTGGATATTACCTTAATGTTGACAACTGAATGTGCTACAGATTGTATCTATTGCTATGCTGATATAAGAAAGAAAATTAAATGTGATATAAGTTTTGAAAAGATTGTGGCATTAATTTATGAGGCGAAACAACATAATTCTAGAAGCTTTGAAATAATTGGTGGAGAATTTTTGTATTACCCCAAATGGAAAGAGTTGCTTGTTGAATTAAAAAAGAATGGTTATAATTCTTTTTTATCAACTAAAGTGCCTATAACTCAAAAAATAGTTAATGATTTAAAAAGTATAGATGTAAAGGATATTCAAATCTCACTTGATTCTCAAAATAATGGTGTCCTTATTAAAACGCTTAAGGTTCACAAAAATTACCTTAATAAAATGAAGAATTCTTTAAAAAATATTGATGAAGCAGGGATTAAAATATATATACACAGCATTATAAATAAATACAATGGACAATTGGATGATATACAAGAGATGTATTCTTTTATTAAAGAACTTAAAAATGTTCATTCTTGGAAACTTGATCCAGCTGGTCCTTCCATTTATTTAGATTATGAGTATTCTGAATTTAAACCTCACAAAGAAAAAATCGTTTCTATATATAATTATTTATCATCATTGAATGAAAGCTGGATAAATATTTCTGGCTTAAAAGTGTCTGAATCGCAGAAAATAAGTTATGAACAAAAAAAAGAGAATTTCAAAAATAGAGGTATATGTTCAGCTAATAATTCACAACTATTTATTCTTCCAGACGGTAATGTTACTATTTGTGAGGAACTGTATTGGAATAATCATTTTTTAATTGGAAATGTGAAGGAACAATCGATTCAAGAAATTTGGAATTCAACAAGTGCACTAGTATTAAAAAGCATTCCACAAGATGAATTAAAACCTGATAGTCCTTGTAAAACTTGTGAGGAATATGAGGAGTGTAAGCTTTCTATGAAGCAGATATGTTGGAGAGAGACTGTTAAAGCATATGGAGAGGATAAATGGTATTATCCAGATGTAAAATGCCCAAAAGCACCTAAACCATTTTTTGATCTTGATTTTTAGTCCATGAATTTCACCCCCCAACACGACCAAATGGATTGCGGTCCCGCTTGTTTGGCGATGATAGCTGAGTATTACGGCAAAGAAGTTGATATACAATACATCCGAGAACAGTGTTTCATTTCGAGAGAAGGAGTTTCCTTATTGGGGATTAGTTTGGCTGCCGAGAAAATAGGATTAAAAACAAAGGCAGTAAAAATTAAAGTACAAGAGATAGAACAAGCATTGCTACCTTGTATCTTACATTGGAATCAAAATCACTTTGTTGTGCTCTATAAAATTTCGACTACTTTATTTTCCAAACAAAGAAAATATAAAATTGCAGATCCAGGCTATGGATTGATTGCCTTATCCCAAGAGAAATTTGAAAAATCGTGGTTAGCTGATGGAGAGCGAGGGGTTACTTTGCTATTGACACCGACAAAATCCTTTTCCGATCAGTCTATACCCAAACCCCAAAAGCAAACGGTTCACTATTTGCTCAACTACCTCAAACCCTTTCGCAAACAAGTGCTACAATTAATAGGATTGTTACTTTTAGGTACCTTGACGATGTTGTTTTTTCCCTTTTTAACGCAACAGCTTATAGATGAAGGAGTCAATAAATCTAATTTATCTGTTATAACGTATGTATTGATGGCTCAACTTGCCTTTTTTCTGGGTAATATTGTGTTTAGTGTAGGTAGAAATTGGATTATGTTGATCATGGGAACCAAAATCAACATTCAAATTATTTCTGATTTTTTAAAGAAATTATTGCAATTACCCATTGCGTTTTTTGATACCAAATTGATGGGCGATTTTAATCAACGTATTCAAGATCACGAGAGGATTGAACAGTTTTTAACTTCAGATAGTTTGCTTACCGTATTTTCAATGCTTACCTTTTCTGTTTTTTTTGGTGTATTGTGGTATTACGATATCCAGATTCTAATGGTGTATATGAGTCTAACGCTTCTTTCTATTGGTTGGTCTTTGTATTGGCTGAAAAAAAGAAAAATGTTAGACTATTTTCGCTTTCAACAGCGCAGTGAAAATCAAGAAGCAATTTATGAAATGATTCATGGTGTTTCAGAAATGAAATTAAATCAATTGGAAGAGACCAAGCGAATAGAGTGGGAAGCAATACAGCAAAAACTTTTTGTTATTAATAGAAGGATTTTAAAAGTAGATCAATTGCAACTCTCTGGATTTGAATGTATCAATCAATTGAAAAATATCGTTGTAACCTTTCTTGCGGCTTATTTAGTGGTGCATCAAAAAATGTCCTTAGGTGCTTTACTAAGTGTTTCTTATATCATCGGTCAGATGAATAGTCCCATAAATCAACTCATCTCTTTTTTTCGATCACTCCAAGATGCAAAGTTGAGTTTAACTCGATTAAATGAAGTACAACAGCATCCCATCGAGGAGCAAGAGTCCTTAAAACCATTAACTGTTACAAAAGAGAAACAAGAAAACGTTGCAACTCGTGGGATTCATTTAAACAACGTATCTTTTCAATATGAAGGCCCCAAATCGCCTTATGTGTTAAAAAATCTTCATTTGTTCTTTCCAGAAGGTAAGGTCACTGCTATTGTAGGGGCTAGTGGAAGTGGTAAAACAACACTGATGAAGTTGCTTTTGCGATTTTATGAACCCACTCAAGGGAGTATTCAGTATAATACAGAAGACCTATCAACCTTATCGCCAAAAAGCATCAGAGAAAATGCAGGGGTAGTCATGCAAGACGGCTATATTTTTTCGGATACCATTGCACGAAATATTGCAACAAGTGATCCAGCATTTAGCGAATCCAAATTAGCTTACGCTGCTCAAATAGCCAATATAGAATCATTTATATCTGAATTGCCTTTGGGATATCAAACCAAAATTGGTGCCGTGGGCAATGGTATTTCAGGAGGACAGAAGCAACGCCTTTTAATTGCACGTGCAGTCTATAAAAATCCACAGTACCTCTTCTTTGATGAGGCGACTTCAGCTTTGGATGCGGAAAATGAAAAAGTCATTCACGATAATCTACAGGCTTTTTTTAAAGGAAAAACCGTATTGATTATTGCCCATCGATTATCCACTGTAAAAAAAGCGGATCACATCGTCGTGTTGAAACACGGACAATGCATAGAAGAAGGAAACCACCAAACCTTAGCCGCTAAAAAAGGAGCATACTACAACCTAGTGAAAAATCAACTAGAATTAGGGAGTTGAGGACATAAAAAATGTAGTAATTTTAGGCTTTTAAGTACACGTTTAGTATGCATATTGAATTTAGATCAAAAGAAAGCGTAACGGCTAGTCAATGGACAGGCGGACAGACCAGAGCATATACCATTTATCCTCAAGAAGCTGTTTATGGCGATCGAAATTTTGCCTTTCGAATCAGCAGTGCTACCATTGAAACGATTCCCTCCGAATTTACCAAATTTGAAGGCTATCACCGCTATTTAGCCATGCTGGATGGCAAGCTCCAATTGACCATCAATGGAGTGGATAAACAGTATGAAAATCACGAGCTATTTGCTTTTAAATCAACGGATACCATTACTTCTTATACGCAAGGGACTGATTTTAATTTGATGTTGAGAGATGACATTGTCGATGAGGTAGTTGCTGTGCGTGATCAACCCTTTCAAACCCATCAACCGTTTATTATGCTATTTGCATTAGCGAAGGGAGAAGTTGGGATTAATACCCAATCTTTTGAAGTACAACCTTGGGATTGTATCATGATTACCAATGAGGAAGGTCTGCTAGTGGAAGTACAATTGGATCAACAGACCCTTGTAGGTTATTGGTCGATCCCAAAATAAAATAAAGGAGGAGAAGAAAAGTGGAGATACAACTAAGTAGAATCAAAGAGAAATTAACTGGCATCCAAAAATACGATAAAGGTCTTGTTGTATTTGGAGCTGATTCCCATGGCTATCAAGTAGGTGCCTGTGTGAGTATAGAGGAAGTTGCTGTTTTGGAACAAAAGTACAATATTCAATTACCCGAAGCTTATGTTGCATTTGTGACTCAAATCGGAAATGGCAATTCAAATGAAAATGCATATAGGGAGAGTGCGGCTGGACCTTATTACGGGATTTATCCGTTAGGAGGAGGATTAGAAGATTTAAGCATGGAAGATGGGGAACAATTCCTGTCTTATCCTTGTTTATTAGATCCAGATATGTGTAATGATGTTTGGAATAGACGAGTAAAAGAATACAATAACACACAACAAACAAGAGCAGACTATCTTAAGCATACTGCTGCTTTATTTGGTGGATTATTGCCAATTGGAACACAAGGAGATGCCGCTATAACTTGCTTGGTTTTGAATGGAAAACACAAGGGGAGAATCGTTTACCTCCATGATACTTATTTGTCCGATTTTGCACATGAATCGAATCTCTTAGCTTGGTATGAACGTTGGTTGGACGAGCTTATATCAGGGGAATTAGTCAGGGATGGTGGTGAAGATTTTGGCTATGCTTTAGGAGGATCGAATGAGTCACTTTGGCTTGCTTATCAGGAAAGTAGAACAGAAAAAGGACAGCTCCTTTATCTGCGTACTTTGTTAACAAGAAGTACGGTTAGTAAAGAAATCTTAGATGAGATAGTAGAAGCGATTCCAAAGACAGCTAATCAAGTAAAGTTGAGTTTAATTTCAATTGTAGCAGCAAAAAAATTCCATGTGGCTATTCCTTTTTTGGAAGAACAGATCGAAGACAATTTGTTGTTTGTGTTGCAGCATATTCACTGGTATGCTGAGGATAAAGCGTATTGGTTGCCCATGCTGGAATATTATAAAGATAAGATTGATGAAATAGAAACGTATCGTTTTTATACCTATATAGCGGCAAAGGCTACACCTGACTTTGGTAATTTAGTACTTTCTAAACTTACTTCACCCTTGGTTACTATGCGACAGCAAACTATTTTCATTTTGGGGAAATTGGAAAATAGACAAGCCTATGCATCCTATTTCATTACTGCATTAGAAGACGAAGATTACTATGTAGTACTCTATAGTATACAAGCACTTAAAGGAGTAAAGGATGAACGATTGCCACAAGCGTATGCAGTAGTGTATCAAAAGTATAAAAATAGAGCGGAGGATTATTATATCATAGAGAATCTAAAACATCGTTTAGAGGAGATGCAGCTAACACTAGAAGATTTACAAGCCTAAATGGAAGAAGCAAGAAAGAAAAGTATAGGAAAGTTTTTGTCTTTAATTTTACGACATGAACCCAGTAACATAGGTATTCAGTTGGATGCCAACGGTTGGGCAGATATTGACGAATTAATTCAAAAATGTGGAAAACATCGCGTTTCTTTTACCCGAAGTGAATTGGATGAGGTTGTAGCGACAAACAATAAGAAAAGATATTCATTTAACGAGGACCAAACAAAAATACGCGCCAATCAAGGACATTCAATTGTGGTGGATTTGGAGTTTTCTCCCGAAGATCCTCCATTGTTTTTATATCATGGAACAGCCAATCGTTTTTTATCGTCTATTTACAGGGAAGGCATCAAAAAAATGAGTCGCCAACACGTGCATTTGAGTCGAGATAAAGCAACAGCAACAGCCGTAGGTTCCCGTCATGGTAGCGTAATAGTCCTAACTATTTTAGCTGGAAAAATGAAGGAAGATGGTTTGCTGTTTTATTGTTCCGCTAATGGCGTTTGGTTAACCGATTATATTGATCCAAAGTATATTTCTAAATAGGGTAGAATAGTAATTAGTTGACTGTCAACTGTCACCCACCACCACCACCCAGTATCACCCTGAAAATAAAAAATTCATTCAACTTTTGTCCTCCTGACGAAGAAAGAAAAAGGGTCGCATCTGTTGCGTCCATCCAGTTGAGGGGGAGTGGTAGGTAGGAGTAACAAGCGTTGAGCAACAGATGCGACATATCTCACCAAGTTATTATTTTGTTTTGGAGTTCGATGAATATCTCTCACCTATTTTATATTTATTTTAGTGTTCGATGAATCTTCACTACGTTTCGATTTCTCCTGCGTCGAGGAGACATAGTGGGGAGTAGGAGTAACAAGAGAGCAAAAAACAAAAAGCAAAAAAGCAATAACCAGCGTTAATAAAAAGAGCATGAGTTTATCCGTTATAATATTCATGTTATAGGATATTTTACCAGATAATTTTCTAACTTTACCATTCAGTCTTTTTAACTCATTGGCTTTATCTTTGAGCCTTTTAATTCAGCGATTAAGTATGGAACATGCAGTACACCAAGGAAGAAATGTAAAGCGTTTTAGAGAAATGCTTGGAATCAAACAAGAAGTTCTTGCCTTTGATTTAGGGGAAGATTGGAATCAAAAGAAGATCTCTTTACTAGAACAGAAAGAAGTAATTGATCATTCCCTCTTACAACAGATTTCAAAAGTGTTGAAAATACCCGTTGAAGCAATTGAGAATTTTGATGAACAACAAGCGATTAATATTATATCTAGTACATTCAATGATATTAATTATAATCCTATTTTTAATAATAGTCCTATTGATAAAATTGTTCAGCTACACGAAGAAAAGATTGCGTTGTATGAGCGTATGCTGAAAGAAAAAGACGACATGATGAACCGCTTGGAAAAGTTGATTCAAAATAAATAGTATTTTTTTGTTTGGCCTCTTCTGCGTTGAGGAAACATAGCGATGGGTAGGAGTAACAAGGGAGTAACTGTCAACCGTAAACTGTCAACCCCCAGTATGTCCTGAGGTCACGAAGGAGAAGGGTCGCATCCGCTGCGTCCACCTGCTGAGGGTAGCGGTAAGGGAGTTTTGTCTACACAACGTACAACACGCCAAAATCCTAAAAGCTATCAGTAATCAACTATGAGGGGTTGGTTGATTTTTCAGAAAGAAGATCATTCGTTCTTTTTACGAAGAAACTCCACAAAAAAGCAAACGACAAAAAGACGAAAAAGCAATTTTATCACTTCAAAATAAAAATAAGAAAATACGTAATAATCAGTGATTTAAAAGATAAGAAAGCGAAGGAATCTACCGATAGTTTTCGGTTTATAACGCTGAATCCTAGTGCAATGGGTAAAACATATAGCGCATAATACATGGGAGTATACAGTTCATTGTACACCCAGGCAGCCCATTCACCCGTGTGAGAACCCGTGAGATAAGACGCCCGTACAATCCAAAGCATGAGGTGAATAAAGCAAAGGACAAAAATCGAAATATCAGCCGTTTTTGCCCATTTTATCCGCGTTTTAGTTGAGTTTAGGTCTGTTTGCTCCATTGGCTAATTTCCAAGCAGTTTCAAATATAAATTGGGTTCTTTTGGTTAGAATTGGAAAGTCGATTTTATCAAACGTATCCGATGGCAAATGGTAATCGTCATGGGTGCCATTGTAAAAGAATATCGCAGGGATATTGTTTTTTGCAAAATTGTAATGATCCGAACGATAGTAGATACGCTGAGGATCCTTGTCATCGTTAAATGTATAATCCAGGACTAAATTAACCGATTCCTGATTTGCTTTTTCGGCTGTATCGTGTAAGTCTTGACTTAATTTATCCGATCCCACTAAAAAAATATAATCGCCTGTAGTAGGATGTTCCGCACTGCGTCTTCCAATCATGTCTATGTTTAAATTGGCGATGGTTTGAGACAAAGGAATCGGCGGGTTTTCCGTGTAAAACTTAGAACCAAATAAACCAAATTCTTCTCCAGTTAAATGTAAAAAAAGAATGGAGCGTTTCGGGCGAATCCCTTCTTTTGCTAAAGATTGAAATACACGAGCAATTTCCATAACCGCTGAGGTACCCGAACCGTTATCATCAGCGCCATAGTAAATTTTGTTTAATAAGATACCCATATGATCATAATGGGCCGATAGTACCAATACTTCTTCTGGTTTTTCACTTCCTTCCATATACGCCCAAACGTTTTCACTGTCTTTTAGCTTCATTTGCCAGTTGGTCATAAAAGAAGCGGGAATCGGTTGAAAATAACTTGTGGTATGCGGAGGCGTTCCTATGCCTAATTGGGTATAGTAATTCGCCAGATACGCTGCCGCTTTTCTTTGTCCAGGTTCTCCCGTGCGACGCCCTTCTAGACTATCCGCCGTTAAGATCAATAAACTCTTTTGAATAGAATCGGAAGAAATGCGGGTGAAATAAGCCTCTTTCGCTTCTATAGGTGTGTTTTGCACCACCGTTTGTGGAGATTGACATTGAAATAATCCCAAACTCAATAGGCTAACGAAAGATAAAATACTATATTTTTTCATAGGGTGTCAAATAGAATTAGTAGTTGATAACTCGCAATCAAAAGTACTACTTATTTTTCGTTGTATGAACATGCTCACCCATTCCCTTGGTTTTTTAAAGGCTACTTCCGATTGTCTTTTTTATTAGTTATCTTATATTTGTTGGAAACAAAGAAATAACCATGACGAAAGTAGTTTTTATTACAGGTGGATCTTCTGGTATTGGGAAGTCAATAGGAGAGTTTTTACATGCAAAAGGATTTAAAGTGTACGGAACAAGTAGAAATCCAGCTGGCGTAACGATGTCCATATTTCCTTTGGTACAACTTGATGTTCGCGATGAAGCAAGTATTGCGGAGGCTGTGCGAACTGTAGTAGAGAAAGAAGGGCGCATTGATATTCTAATTAACAATGCGGGTGTTGGCATTACAGGAGCCATTGAAGAAGTGCCTACAGCGGAGATTTTGAATAATTTTCAAACCAATGTATTTGGACCTATTGCCGTTATGAAAGCTGTTTTACCAACGATGCGTCAGCAAAAAAAAGGACTGATTATCAATGTTACCTCAATTGCTGGTTATATGGGATTGCCTTTTCGCGGTTATTATTCCTCTTCAAAAGGAGCGTTGGAATTAATTACGGAGTCCTTGCGTATGGAAGTAAAAACCTTTGGTGTAGAAGTAACGAATGTAGCACCTGGGGATTTTGCAACTAATATTGCTGCAGGACGCTACCATGCTCCAGTTGTTGATTGTTCTCCTTATGAAGAAATGTACAAAATGTCCTTGGATATGATGAATGAGCATGTCAATAGTGGAGGAGATCCGCGTGAAATGGCTGAAGCTATTTTTAAAATAATCCAAACACCAAAACCAAAAGTACGCTACGTTGTAGGGGCACCGATGCAGAAATTTTCCCTGTTTTTGAAAAAGATTCTTCCTGGTAAAGCGTATGAAAGGCTTTTAATGAACCATTATAAAATTAAAGGATAAAAAAGAGCAGGGGGATGCCTAAAACGGAAATTTAAATTGTATTTTTGGCACACAACATAACAAATTTTAAGTTTAAAATTATGAAGTTTTTTATTGACACCGCTAACTTAGATCAAATCAAGGAAGCAGAAGCGTTGGGGGTATTAGATGGAGTGACTACAAATCCTTCACTAATGGCTAAAGAAGGAATTACAGGTGCGGCAAACATCTTAAATCACTACAAAGCAATTTGCAATATTGTAGAAGGAGATGTAAGTGCTGAAGTAATTTCAATCGATTACGAAGGAATGATTAAGGAAGGAGAGGAGCTTGCGGCTTTACATCCACAAATCGTTGTTAAATTGCCAATGACGAAAGAAGGCGTAATGGCTTGTAAATACTTTTCGTCTAAAGGAATTAAAACCAACGTTACTTTGGTATTCTCTGCTGGACAAGCTTTATTAGCTGCAAAAGCAGGAGCAACCTATGTTTCTCCTTTTATTGGACGTTTGGATGATATTTCTACTGATGGATTAGTCCTAATCGAAGAGATTCGTCAAATTTACGATAACTACGGATTTGAAACACAAATCTTAGCAGCGTCAGTTCGTCATACCATGCATATTGTTAACTGTGCTAAATTAGGTGCAGACGTAATGACAGGACCTTTATCAGCTATTTTAGGGTTACTAAAACACCCATTAACTGATAACGGATTAGCGCAATTCTTAGCGGATTACGCAAAAGGTAATCAATAACCTTTTTTAATACAAAACTTATTTACAAACATACAAACTAAAAAAAGCCAACCCGAAAAGGTTGGCTTTTTTTGTATGTTGTTCGTTGTTTGTTGTTTGTTGTTTGTTGTTTGTGCGTTGTGAACTATCGATTAAAGAAAATATTTCCTTAAATCAGAAAAATTCACCGTTAACTGTTCACCGTTCACCGTTAACTGATTACTGTTCACCGTTAACTGTCAACCGTTAACCGTTCACCGTATCCTCTCATTTCTTACCATTCAAAAACAAGAATCCAATAAGAATGAAACCAATTCCCGTAATAAGAGGAGGTTGCATATTGGATTTAACTCCTAGGAAAATCATATAGATTCCCAGTAAAATGATTGCTATAGCTAAAATACGTTGCATAGGTTGTGCGTTGTTCGTTGTTTGTTGTTTGTTGTTTGTGCGTTGTGAACTATCGATTAAAGAAAATATTTCCTTAAATCAGAAAAATTCACCGTTAACCGTTCACCGTTAACTGTTAACTGATTACTGTTCACCGTTAACTGTCAACCAATCCCTGTTAACTGTTAAGAAATAAAGGTCAAAAATATATTTAAAATCAACGCATTGATAATATCTATAAAAAACGCACCTACAAGTGGAATAATTAAAAACGCCTTATAGGAAGGGCCAAATCGATTGGTAACCGCTTGAATGTTAGCAACTGCTGTTGCTGTAGCTCCTAATCCAAATCCACAGTGTCCGGCACTGAGTACAATCGCATCATAATCTTTCCCCATCAAACGATACGTAACATAAGCCGCAAAAAAGAGCATCAGGATAACTTGAATCAATAGAATAAATAAAATAGGTAAGGCCAAATCTACAATTAGCCACAGTTTTAACGACATCAAGGCACAAGCTAAAAAGATAGATAATCCGGTGTTTCCAACAACGTCGATATTTCTACTGTGTACTTTGTATTTAAAAATATACGTTAAGCTATTTCGAATAAGTAATCCAATGAATAAACACCAAACAAAGGTGGGTAATTTGAACGAAAACTGAGCATTCCAATCCGCTAACCATTGTCCCAATACCAAGCAAATAGCTGTCATCGTTACGGTGTGCATCATGGTGGTGTAACTAATCGGAGAGAAATTTTTAGATTTGGTAATATCTTGCTCTTCTTCCTGTTTTTCAATCGCATCAGGATCAGCCTCTTTGTAGTTGTTTTTCTTGAGTAATCGATAGGCTAAAGGCCCTCCAATTGATCCTCCGAAAATAAGCCCAAAAGTAGCACAAGCCATGCCAATTTCTTTGGCTCCCAAAAGAGGATTGCCACTCACGGCAAAATCATCTGCCCAAGCACCTGCTGTTCCATGCCCCCCTGTAAGGGTAATCGATCCCGCTATTAAACCAAATCTCAAATCGAGATTGAGGACTTTTGCTAGAATTACACCTAAAGAGTTTTGGCAAATAATAAATATTGCTGCTATGACAAGAAAAATAACAAGAGATTTTCCCCCTTGAAGTAATTTAGAAAAATCCGCATTTAATCCAATAGAAGAGAAGAACACGAGCATCATGCTTTGTTGAATGGCCTCATTGAAAGTAAAATCTGTTCCTAAAAAGGAATGAGCTCCCCAAGTAAATAGAGCAACTAAAAAACCGCCAACTACGGGTTCTGGAATATTATACTTTTGTAGCCAATTGACTTTTGATACAATAAAATGGCCTAATAAAAGGACCAAACAAGCTAACATTAAGGTTTCGTAAATTCCAAAATCCATATTGAATATTTTAAAGTTTTTTCCTCCTGTTGGTAAGGGAAACAGGGTTACTCGAAGCACAAATATAAGTAAAGATCAAGTGACTTGATACTATGAAAAATGTTTTTTGCGAGTTTTTTAAGTATTTCATTTGTGAGAATGTGAAAATATTCGAATCTTTTACTTTATTGCGGAATAGTGTTGTGAATTCAGCAAAAAAAAAAATGCAGTAAAACTTTTTTGTAGTCTGTGTGAATTATCTATTTTTGCATATGCAACACAATGTACTTATTTTAGATTTTGGTTCGCAATACACACAATTAATTGCGAGAAGGGTTCGAGAATTAAATATATTCTGCGAAATCCTACCTTATAACGGTTTACCAGAGGATTTATCAGCGTATAATGCGGTAATTCTATCAGGAAGCCCATATTCTGTTCGTTCACAAGAAGCTTTACACCCAGAACTTGCTGAAATTAAAGGTAAAAAACCTTTATTAGCCGTATGTTATGGTGCTCAGTATTTGGCGCATTTCTTCGGTGGAGAAGTAGCCCCATCGGATACACGTGAGTACGGAAGAGCGAATCTTGCGTTTATTGCGGATGATCCTTTCTTAAAAGATATCCCAGCAAACAGTCAAGTGTGGATGAGCCACAGTGATACGATTAAAACGTTACCTGCGAATGCTGTTTTATTGGCAAGCACTAAAGATGTAGCCAATGCAGCGTATAAAATCGAAGGAGAACAAACCTACGCGATTCAGTTTCACCCAGAAGTTTACCATTCAACAGATGGTGCTCAACTATTAAAAAACTTTTTAGTAGATATCGCAGGAGTAAAACAAGATTTTACCCCCGCTTCATTTGTAGATGAAACCATTGCAGATTTACGCCAGAAAATCGGAAGTGAAAAAGTAGTTTTAGCCCTTTCAGGAGGTGTGGATTCTACAGTAGCTGCGGTATTGTTGAGTAAAGCAATTGGAGAAAACCTACATTGTATTTTTGTAAACAACGGATTATTGCGTAAAAACGAATTCAATAACGTATTGAAGCAATATGAAGGAATGGGATTAAACGTAAAAGGAGTAGATGCTTCTAAACGTTTTATGGATGCTCTAGCAGGTCAAGAAGATCCAGAAACAAAACGCAAAACTATTGGACGCGTGTTCATCGAGGTATTTGATGATGAATCAAAACTAATTAAAGATGCAACGTTCCTAGGTCAAGGAACAATCTATCCTGATGTAATTGAATCCATCTCGGTTAAAGGACCTTCTGCAACTATCAAATCACACCATAATGTTGGGGGATTACCTGATTTTATGAAATTGAAAATAGTAGAACCATTGCGTATGCTATTCAAAGATGAGGTGCGTAGAGTAGGAGCTTCTTTGGGAATTGACCCTGAATTATTAGGTCGTCATCCTTTCCCAGGTCCAGGATTAGCAATTCGTATCTTAGGTGATATCACACCAGAAAAAGTAAGCTTACTTCAAGAAGTAGATGCTATTTTTATCAACGGATTAAGAGAACATGGATTGTACAATTCAGTTTGGCAAGCAGGAGCTATTTTGTTACCTGTAAATTCAGTAGGTGTAATGGGAGACGAAAGAACATACGAAAAAGTAGTAGCCTTACGCGCAGTAGCATCAACAGATGGTATGACCGCAGATTGGGTACACTTACCTTATGAGTTCTTAATGGAAATCTCCAATCAGATTATCAATAAGGTTAAAGGGGTAAATAGAGTGGTATACGATATCAGTTCTAAACCACCTGCAACAATTGAATGGGAATAAAAATTAGAAAAATAAATAAGTCGCTGTATATTTGTATAGCGACTTATTCGCTTTTATAAAACTACCAAGATGAAAAAGAAAATCGTTATAGCTTTAACAGCCTTTATTTTTACCAGTGGATTAGCCTTCGCTCAAGAGTCAAATTACACCACGTATCGCGTGAGTAAAGGGGAGACAATTAGTAAAATAGCTCGAGAACACAAAATTTCTGTTAGCGAGGTTTTGCGATTGAATCCAGAGGCTAAAACGGGAATTAAAGAAGGCGATGTCATTCAAGTTCCCGCTAGTAAAACACAAGCAAAAACAGCTGTAACGAATATTTCTACAACGACTCAAACGGCAAAGTCAACAGATGTAAAACGAAAAACACACGTGGTACAATCCAAGGAAACAGTCTTTGGGATCAGTCGCCAATACAACGTGAGTGTACAAGATTTATATCAATGGAATCCAGAGTTGGAACGCAGTGGTTTAAAGGCAAATACGACTCTTTTTATCTCACCTTCTTCCACTACTGCTGTTACAGATCAAGCAGCTACAGTTAAGGTAATGCTAGCGGCTACAAAAGCAGACACACCTGTAGATAAAGCTAAAATAGGATATAAGGAAATCGAAATAGAACCCAAGCAAACACTCTATAGTTTGGCGGTAGAATACCAAACGAGTGTGCAAAAGATTATGGAGTTGAATCCAGAATTGAGCGAAGGATTGAAGAGTGGACAAAAGATAAAAGTACCTACTTCAGGAAAGACAGTTGTTTCAACTACTGCTGCCGCTGAAGTAAAACCAACAACTTCGGTGACCACACCGACTACATCCAAAGAAACGGAACAATATCGCACGATTACTATCGAACCCAAGCAAACGCTATTTAGCTTGGCTAAAGAAAACAATATTTCTATTGAGGAATTGGTAGAACTCAATCCTGAATTGAGAAAAGGTTTGCAGGTTGGTATGGAAGTGAAAATACCAAATTCAGGAGAGAACAAAGCGAGTAGTTCGACTCCACAACCCAAGTGGAATTTGGAATCTTCGGGTTCTTTTGTGGATTTAACACAAAGTCTGGATCGCTATACGTCCAAGGAATTAGTGTTGTTGTTGCCCTTTAATGCGTCTCGTGTGGGAGATAATGCCAACGAACGCATGAAAACCGATGGATTCTTAAATATGACGATGGATTTCTATTTAGGAGCTAAATTAGCCATTGATAAGGCTGTGGGTATGGGTCTACCCCTAACAGTTAAAGTTTTTGACTCTAATGAGACAAAAAGCAGTTCAGATGTTAAGCGCATCTTAGCAAGTGAAAATTTAAATAAAACAGAAGTAATTATTGGGCCTTTCTTTCAAAGTAATGTCGATGATGCAGTAAAAGCTTTGCCTAATAGTGATATCGTATTGGTTTCTCCTTTGTCTAATGAAAAGGCTAACCCCTCGTCTCAATTAGTGCAAACAATGCCCTATGGCGATGTACTCAAACAGACCTTGTTGGAGTATCTTATTCAAAAGGACAGTAAAATTACCGTGATTGTAGATGAGAAAAAAGCATCGACAAAGCGCTTTATGCAACGTCATTATCCCAACATAAAAGTAATCGATACCAAAGAAATAAAAGAGGTCGATAAAACATTGGTTGCAGGAAAGAACAATGCATTTATCCTAGATTCCAATAGTATCGAATCTGCACTTTTGTTAACAGATAAATTAAAGGGAAAAACAACGAGCTTTGATATTCAAGTTGCTTCTTTCGACAAAAGTGAAGTCTTTGATTATGGAGAAATTAAGATTGAAACCTTAGTAGCCTTACACTATACTTTTCCTTCCGTAACAAGAGATAGTGAGTCAAGCCTAGATACAGCCTTTGCGAGAGAATATAAAGCGTTAAATAACGCGATGCCTAATCGCTTCGCTATTCGCGGATATGACGTTACTTTAGACGTTATTTTGCGCATGTTTCAGAAAGAAGGCTTTACAGGAGCTTTGGGAATGAAATCGACAGAAATAGAGAATAAATTTGTGTACAGTAAAAATCCAGAGGGAACTGTGCGAAACAGAGGAGTGTATATCCTGCAATATAATGATGATTTAACCGTAAAAGTAGTAGAATAATGTTGTCAAAAATAACGTATTTAGGAGATTTGAGAACCGAATCAACTCACCTGCAATCTGGAGAAAAAATTATTACAGACGCACCAGTGGATAACCACGGAAAAGGACAAGCTTTTTCCCCAACCGATATGGTAACCAATGCTGCAGGATCTTGTGCCATGACGATTATGGGAATTAAAGCCAATGAATTGGGGGTTGATATGGTCGGTTCTACGATTGACGTTTTTAAAGAAATGCAAGGGGAACCAAGGCGAATTAAAAAAGTAACTTTACACATTAAGATGTTGAGTACTGCTAATGAAAAGGAGCGTGTAATCTTAGAACGCGTAGCCATGCATTGCCCCGTTTTATTGAGTTTGCATCCCGAAATAGAAAAGGAAATAACGTTTAACTGGACGCAGAAATAATACTAGACAATCAAAGAGAACTGGTTGAATTGGCTAAAGCCAAAATGCCTTTTGGCAAATACGAAGGCAAATACCTGATTGATTTGCCAGAATACTATGTCGTTTGGTACCACAATAAGGGTTTTCCAAAAGGGAAATTAGGCCAACAACTCGCTTTGGTATACGAATTAAAATTAAACGGCTTAGAGCCATTAATTCGAAATATTCGAAATAACTTTTAGAGATACAACCGACTTAATCGTCGGTTTTTTTGTTTTGTATCTATACTAAAGGCTTTGTAAATACCCGGGAATAGGGCAGAAATGTTAATTCTTTCCTTAAATAAAAAATTAGGCTAAATAAAAAAAGGCGAAGGTATTTTGCTTAATTTTTTTGAATTGCTATTTTAAGCCTTTATTTTTAGCAATTGAATAGTAAAAACCTTTGTTTTTTGTGTAGTAGATAAATGGGAAAATTGATTTTCTTTCCTTCCCTGTAGTAGGAAACGCAAAACTTGATAAATAGTCGTAAATTTGTAGGACAAAACAGCCTAGTTATGATGAATATTCCTACATCTAATCGTCCTCGAGTTGTAATTATTGGAGGAGGATTTGGTGGATTAGCATTAGCTAAGAAATTGAAAAACAAAAATTTTCAAGTTGTACTATTAGATAAGCATAATTATCATACGTTTCAACCTTTACTTTACCAAGTCGCAACTGGCGGTTTGGAATCGGGATCTATTGCATTTCCGATTCGAAAGGTGGTTCAAAACTATGAGGGAATTTTCTTTCGCGTGGCTCAAGTGCAACGCATTGATACAGAAAATAAAAAAGTAATCGCCGATATCGGCACCATCTTTTTTGATTACTTAGTGATCGCTACGGGGTCTAAAACAAACTTTTTCGGTAATACCGCTATTCAGCAAAACAGTATGGCGATGAAAACGATTCCACAATCGTTAAACATCCGAAGCTTGGTATTGGAAAATTTTGAAGAAGCGTTGTTGACCAATGACGAAAAAGAGAAACGCGCCTTAATGAACTTCGTTATTGTAGGAGCAGGACCGACAGGAGTAGAGTTGGCTGGTGCTTTGGCAGAAATGAAGAAACACGTGTTGCCAAAAGATTATCCCGATCTGGATATCAGACAAATGGAAATCAACGTCATTCAAGGAGGTGCTAAGGTTTTGGATGCGATGTCAGATAAAGCATCCCGTAAAGCCCAAGAGTTCTTAGAGAAATTAGGAGTGAATGTATGGGTGAATGAAATTGTAACTGATTTTGATGGCAAGACGGTACAAACAAAATCAGGAAGAGAATTTAAAGCAGAAACGGTTATTTGGACAGCAGGTGTAATGGGAGCCGTGATTGATGGATTTGAAGCGGCTGTGATTCAAAGAGGAAACCGATTAAAAGTCAACGAATACAATCAAGTAGAAGGATTTGATTCCATTTTTGCTATTGGAGACGTAGCGGCTATGGTAACGGAACATTTGCCCATGGGACACCCGATGATGGCACAACCCGCTATTCAACAAGGACAATTACTAGCGAATAACTTAATTCAATTAAGAGACGGAAAACCGCTGAAAAAGTTTGTCTACAACGACAAAGGGTCTATGGCAACCATCGGAAGAAATAAAGCCGTAGTCGATTTGCCTAGATTTCAATTTAGTGGATTCTTCGCTTGGTTCGTTTGGATGTTTGTGCATTTAATGTCTCTAATCGGATTTAGAAATAAATTCTTGGTGTTCTGGAATTGGCTATACAACTACTTAATGTTTGATCGTCAAGCGCGTTTAATCGTTCGACCATATAAGAAGAAAAACGAAGAAAGTTTTACGAAGAATAATGAATAAATTTAGAAAGAGCCTGTAAACACAGGCTCTTTTTTATTGTAGTGAATCAATAAATCAATAAACTTATTGTAGGAGCGAATGCCCTCTTTTTGGTTGTTGATCTTGAGGAAGTTACTGTAAATGAACTTGAATATTGAATTCGTTACCGTTTTATAGGAGTGCCAAAATAAGGTGTTTTCGATTAAATTGGTGTGTACTCCTGGGTGAATCTCTTCAAGTAAAACTTTAAAGTCACTTTCGGTTTCTTCCGATTCCAACGCTTTTAAACAGTAGCGCAGGGCAAAGATATTGGCAGAATATTGATAGCGAATGTCTTCTTGTTTTTTAGCAGCTAAAAAACCGATAAAGTTGGCTTCGCTTTCTTTGGCATAACCGACTTGATGTGCAATTTCATGGGAGGAGGTAACAATCAATGTAGAGGTTGGAATTTTGGTATTGACTTGTGCTTCTAAGGTAAAAGGATTGACATAACCTGAAAATCCCATGTAGGTTAAAGGCAAACTATACAAAGAACCTTTAGCCTTTTGACTGCCGTATGTAAACCATTGGGTAGATTCGCTTAAGGTATGCATGCCCAATTGAGCGTCTTGTCGAATTTGGTCTTTGTTAGACGGAAGTACAACAGCCTGTAAAGAATCTTGGGTTATAGCCAGCTGTAAGGCATTGGTTTGTTGAATCATAATTTGAGTCAACTCCAAAAGCTCTTGTTTGGTATAACCTTGTTGTAAATCAAGCTGTGTGGCTAAGGGAATTCGATAGTTATTGAATCCCCAGAAGAGGTTAAAAGCAACATAAAAAACAACACATCCTTTGAGGAGTAAACCCACATAAGCACGTATTCGCTTCTTGGTCTCGCGGTTCTTTTTCCAAAGATGGCGAATTTTCCACAAGAGAAATAATCCAACTAAAAAGTAAAGTACATCGCCAAGAGAGAAGGGAAATAGGTTAGTACACGCGGTAATCAGACGCAAGTAAACCGCATAAAACCCATGGGTATAAAAGCGTTCAACCCATTCGGCATTTGAGGTTAGTATATTTTTAAGTATCAGAAACACAGCGAATCCGATGAGATAGTATCTTGTTTTTATTGGGCGCATTTTAACTAAAAATTTATTTAGAATAGATAAATATAACCATATATTTGCAGCAAACTTTGATCCAAATGAGTAAAGTTAAGAAAGGTGAGCGAACAATCTTCGTTTGCGATGGAAAAAAATGTTGCCGATACAATGAAGAAGCCAAAGCATGCTTTGAAGATTTACTTGAAGAAAGTGGTCTCGGAGCCGATTATGCGTTGTGTAAAATGAAGTGTCAAGGCATGTGTAAAAAGGCTCCCGTAGTCTACCTTTCAGAACACGATACTTATAAAAAAGAAGTAACGAAGAAAAAGGCAAAGAAAATCTTTGAGAAATACGTTACGGCTGCTGTTTTATCTTCGTAATTTAGTCTTTAGTTCAGACAAAAATGATTAGAATAACTAGTGGTAAGAGGACATAAAAGCATGCCATACTTCTTGTTCAGTCTGTATTAAATTCTTAGTTTATAGCCTTATTTTTACAAAAATCACATAAACTCCTGCTTATTTTTAGTAGATTGTAACTGGTATTTCACTAGCGTCTCCGTAGTTTAGTATATAATTTTAAAATAGGGTATTATGCCTTGGAATCCAGTAGTATATAACAAGTTTAAGCAGGTTCGTTTTTTGCCGTTTTTCGACTTAAGTGCCATGATTCAGGAAACACCAATCATGAAATCAGTTGATTTGGGATGTGGTACAGGAGAACAAACCGCATTGTTAGTTGAAAAATTCAAACAAGCCACTTTTATAGGAATTGATTCTTCTGTAGAAATGCTTGAACAAGCAGCACTTTTAAAATCCGATCGGTTAGAATTTCAATGTCAAACCATAGAAAACTTTGTAGAAACGAATGAATCGTGGGATGTTATTTTTAGCAATGCCGCACTGCAATGGTCTGATAATCATCAAGATTTATTTCCAAAGCTTATTGCTAAATTAAATTCAGGAGGACAGTTTGTTGTTCAGATGCCCTATCAACCAGAAAATATACTAAACAAATTACTTTACACCCTTGCGGAATCAGAGCCTTATCGAACCCAGCTAAAAGGATGGAATAGACCTTCTTCTGTATTGGCATTAGATGATTATGCCCAAATTATGTTTGATGGTGGGTTAAGTCAGTTGAGTATTTCTCAACGTATTTATCCAATAATAGCTCAAGATCATCATACCTTATATGAATTTATTGCTGGCTCTGCTTTAATACCTTATTTAGAAAGGTTAGAAGAGGACAAAAAAGCTTTGTTTATTGCAGCTTTTAAAGCAGAAATAGCGAATTCTTTTAAAAAGCTACCTGCTTTATATGCTTTTAAAAGGATATTGCTTTATGGTAAAAAAGAGTAAGATATTTTTTAAATTGCAATTGTAAAATTACTGATGCCAACAAAAAATAATAAGATCGATGTTGGGAAGATCATTGAGGAAACAAATTATTATCCATTCGGTATGGTAACACATTTAATTCTACCCAGTATGTCATTTCGACGAAGGAGAAATCGCATTTGTTACTCAACATCCGTCAATCACGCTCGTCTTTCAAAGCCTTGTAGGATGCGACCCTTCGTAACCTCAGGGTGACATGACGAGCGTGGGTCGTGGATGTAAAGCATGTGTTTTTATGCAGTTGTGTTTGGTTCTTTTTTAGCCTTTAAAAAAAAGTATAGATGGTTTAGATTCCCTAATAACTTTTGTTCGCAACAGCTAAAGCATGGAGATAATCTGTGTCCGTGCCTTCGGGTAGTGCCCTACTACTTTTGGGATAAAATGACATAAAATATCCTGTTTTGTTTAGTAAATAAAATATAAAATACTGAAAAATAATATGTTAGTAAAGGTGAGTTAAAGGTTCCTTTTGTGTTTGTTCGGTGTTTGCTTGGTTTTACGCCCTTTTACCGAACAAATACAAAATGAAGACTGAATACATTGCTTAAAAAATCACCAAATTCAAAGGGTTGACAAGCTTTTTTGTATATTGTTGATGCAACTTAGTGTTTTTTTGTCTAAGGATATAGGTCATTTGGAAAACGAGTGACAAAAAAGTACATCCTCTCAAAGAAAGAGCGATGGAAGATGAGATGTAAATTGTTGTATATTTTGAGGGGCAAGCTATAGGAAAGCAACTAGCAAAAAAACATAAAAGCATTTTCCTACAAAGATTATGTTTCCCAATCAAAAATTTAAATCGTAGTTTTATCCCAATAAAATCCCAACCCATTGAAAAAAGGTATCATTATCGTTATTGTTGTTGTGACTGTTGCTGTACTGCAATTCAATCATTTTATGAAGAGTCAACCGAGCAAGGTAGAAGTAGTACAAACCGAAGCTATTGACTTTGTTGTAGATAAAATTGAGGTTTCCTCTGATGGAAACTATTCTTTTTATGATGCTGCAGGTAATCTGTTCAGTAGCTATACTTTCGATGCACCTAAAGAAATCATCAAAGGTGATCATATTATGCAAGATGCAAATTCAGCTGAACTAATCGTATACCGTTTTGATCAAAAGGGAACGAAACAAGTGTTTCTTCGAGTAAATCGCAAATAAAATGAATTATACCTATGTAATCCAAATAGATTATTTTATGCCTCTGTTTTTTTTCATTGGCGGAGGAGCTATTGGATATACGATGGAATTGAATTACTTAAGTATCGTTTTGTGTGCAATCGCTATACCTGCAGTTATTGTGTTGTTTAGTTATGTATATGCCGATATTGAGATTCAACTCGATGGAGTACAGCGACAGTTGGTCTACACCTATAGTCGATGGGGAAAAAAAACAACAGAACGCTATCCTTTAGACGAATTGACGTATGACTATAGTTCGATGTTTACTCAGTATGGTAAATCGGCTAAACTTCATATACGACATGGAAAAAATACGGTATTCAAACCGAGAATAAGTGCGCATTCACTCCATGTAGAACAACAAACACATTTAGCAGATTGCTTAGAAAAATTAGGCGTTAGACAGTGGTAGTTAACCGTCATCAGATTATCGGCTAATTTTCTGATTTTAAGGATATATTTTCTTTAATCAATAGTCTAGCAAAAAAGCAACTTGCGAAAAAACAAAGCTCACCTCTTATCGTTTTGTCTGAATCAATTGATTTACGCGATACATCAAGGCAATACTCAAACACGAAACACCTACTACAACATAGCCTACGATATCGTAGTTGACCAACGGGCTATTTTTGTGTTCTTGATATACGATTAAACCTGCAATAGCAGCGGCGATTCCACCGGCAATTTGTTGAATAGAGGAGTTGATACTCATAAAAGCACCGCGGTCTTTACCTTCCGGAACAGCACTGGTTAGGGCAGAAGAAGGGACCATGCGACTCATAATACCAAACATCATTAAGACGTTGATTACCATCACCAACCACAGGGGAATTTGAGCCATATTCGTATACACTACACAAACGAGCATCAACCAAATCGAAGCAATACTAAAGAGTATATATTTATTCATTTTATCACTTAGTTTTCCGATAAAAGGCATGAAAATCAAAGAAGTAATTCCAGAAACCATAAACAATAATGGCAGTTGATCTGGGTGAACTCCGAGGTTATTTACAGCAAAGATCGTCCCGAAAGGCATCATCATAAAACCACCTACGGAAAGGAAAGTTGTTGCGACAAAACCAATGCGGTATTCTTTGTTTTTTAGCGTATTCCAAAGGTGAACTAGCGGTTTGTGATCTTGTTGGAGAGCTAAATGTGCATTGACAGGACGCAGATAAAAACCAATCAGCAACGCAATGATAATCGATAGTGCAACAATTAAAAAGAAAGGGGCTTCCCAAACCCATTTGTTGGCAATGTACAATCCAATGGGAATTCCCAGTACTTGACTAGCGCCAAATCCCATTTGGACGAATCCCATCACGCGCCCACGTTGCTGTAAGCTGAAAATATCCGTTATAATGGCCATCGAGATGGAGCCAATTACCCCACCAAATAAACCCGTAAAGATTCGAGCCGCAACTAGTGTTGCATAGGAGTAAGCCAAACCACAGAACAAAGTGCCAACAATAAAACCAATATAAAAGAATAGCAACAATTTCTTGCGATCAAATTTATCTGCAAATCCCGCTGTAAGTAATCCCGCTGCACCCGCACTAAACGCATAGGCAGAAACCGCGATACCAAAATCCTGCGTATCCATAGCTAAACTTTTAAGGAGCAAATCCCCAAGAGGAGCCATGACCATAAAATCTAGGATAACAGTAAATTGCGTAATAGCAAGTATAAAGATGACAAATTTCTCATACCTTGAAAAAGGCACGGTTGAAGTTGCTTCCATAATTGACGGTTAAAGGGTTGAGTTTCTGTATTAATTATTATTGTTCTGGATGCACACACACCCAAAGAGTAAAAGCATGCAAATATAGCGGATTATTCTCTCCTTAGTAGAATTGTTCGTCCAGTAGTAGGCTTATTTAGAATAAGATAAAATAGTTCTTAGTTATTTTTCTGATTGAAGGATATTTCTTCTTTAATCGAAGATCCACAACTTCTAAAAAAACAAAATTCATTTCGTACTTTGTACCCCATAAGATTGAACGCATGAATGACACAACAATTGAAGTACCGAAACAATACGAAGCGCTGCGCATTTACAATGAAGATACCATTTTCGAGACAGCTGTTTCAGGAAGGCCCTATCGCCCAAAGCGCTCTTCTATTTTGTTTGTACTGCAAGGACGTATTCGCATGAAAGAACAAATTCACGAAATGGAAATTGTCAGCTATTCTTTTCTTCTTATTAATACGAAATACGTATATGAAATCATAGAAATAGAACCCCATACCGAATTTCGTTTGATGGGCTATGATCGAGATTTTATTGAGCATAGTACCTTTCAACTTAATAAGGTGAAGGTATACAAAGACTTGAAAAATCAACTAAAGCGTATTTTTACAGTTTCTGCTCCTGAATTTGCCGTTTTTTGGGAGAATATAAAATTGTTGGATCACTATACACAACACTTTCAAACCACAACCTATGCGGAGCAAATTATTCAAAGTTATTTTAATATTTTGCTCTATCACCTTGTCGGAATTGTTGCTCCTTTACACGAAGAACAATTGTCTCAACTCAACAGACAACAAAAGCTGACGTATAATTTTGTCAATTTGGTTTCGGATCATTATCTGCAAGAAAAAAGCGTGCAGTTTTATGCCGATGCCCTTTCGATTTCCATTCGCTATTTGAGTGCCGTAGTGAAAGAAATAGCCCAACGTACACCCAATCAGATTATTAGCGAATTTATCGTGAATGAAGCAAAAGCACAGTTAAATGACTCGTCTATCTCACTCAAGGAAATTGCAACTAAGCTCCATTTTAGCGATCAATATGCTTTTACGCACTTCTTTAAAAAACATCTAGAGATGAGTCCAACGCAATATAGATCGCTGGTTAATAAGGCTAAATAATACTTTTGAACATCTTATGCCTCATTTCAATCATTGAGGATCTTTGCGTAGTCCTTTACCTTTGTACAGATTAAACAAAGGAAAGAATGAAAAGAAAATTGCGCACAATCCTCGTTGGTTTTGGTGCTTTATTGTTTTCAACTATAGGGAGTTATGCACAAGAAAAAACAAGGCAACTAACTGTAGAAGAACTCATTGAACTAGCATTAGCGAATCACCAACAGCTCAAAATAAGTGCCCAACAAAAAGAAATTGCAACCCAACAAACTCAAATCTTAAAACAACAACAATTACCGACGATTGGTATTGCTGCAACTGGGGCTTATGTTGGAGATGTTTTGATTCTCGATCGCGATTTTTCGAAGGTTACAACTAAAGATATGCCGCATTTTGGCAATTCCTATGCTATACAAGCATCTGAATTACTGTATAAAGGAGGAGCCATTAAAAAGGCAATTGAGCTTTCGACAATTGGTCAGCAACTAACGGAGTTGGATTGGATTAAGGATCAACAGAATATTAAGTTTTTGGTGATTTCCAATTACTTAGACCTCTATAAATTGTTGAATCAACAAGAAGTATATCAAAATAACAAGCAGCTAGGAGAGATTCGACTCGCCAACGTAAAGCAATTTTACAGCCAAGGTATGCTAACGAGAAATGAAGTTATTCGAGGAGAATTAGCCCTTCAAAATATCGATCAAGCTCTTTTGGTGGTGAACAACAAGGTATCCATTGTCAATTATAATTTAAATATTGCTTTGGGATTGGAGGTAAAAAATCGCATTATCCCTTCTGAAGTAGTAAAAGAAAAGGAATTGATAGGTCTTTATGATAGTTATTTGGCGTTGGCGTATGAACATCACCCTATGTTGAGACAAACACAAAAGGGAATAGAAGCGGCGGATAAAAAAATCGAATTGGCTCAAACAGATCAATATCCAGCTCTAATTGCTATGGGAGGTTATACGATGAGTCGACCAATTACAACCTCGAATCCCGTTATGGACCTGTATTCCAACACTTGGCAAGTAGGCGTGTCTTTGAATTACAGTTTAGATAATTTGTATAAAACGCCCCAAAAAGTCAAGTTAGAAAAACTAGAAAAGGCAAAGGCAGAGGATACGAAATTATTGGTGATGCAACAAGTTGAAATGAGTGTTCATGCTGCTTATACTAAGTATGAAGAGTCGATTCAACAAGCTCATCTTTTAGAGAAAAGCCAGCACTTAGCTCAAGAAAACTACCGCATTATAGAGGCAAAATACCTGAATCAATTGGCCATTCAAGCAGAAATGACAGATGCTACGAATGCCAAACTCGAAGCTGAATTACAGTTTTCCAATGCACAAATTAATGTACTTTATCAATATTATAGTTTATTAAATGCAACGGGAACGTTGTAAAATTGCTACAATTATCATGGAACAAACAGACAAGATTACACATACAGAACCTCAAGAAAAGAAAAGTTCTCCCATTACCATTAACAATAAACAAGATGTAATAAAGAAGCGCAAGATTATTATGGTCAATACCTTGACTTTCTTGGTTGTGGCTTTTGCTTTTTATTGGTTGTTAACGAAGTATTTCCACATTGGCGATAAGGATTATACGGAATCAGCACAAGTAGAAGAATACATCAACCCCATTAATACGCGTGTATCTGGATACATCAAAGCAATTAAATTTATAGAACATCAAATCGTCAAAGCAGGGGATACTTTGGTTGTTTTGGACGATCGCGAGATACGCACTCAAGTAGAACAAGCAGAAGCAGCTTATTTAAGCGCGCTAGCGGCTAAAGAAGTAACCTTGTCTAGTATGCAAACAGCAAGCAACAATATTGGTGTTTTTGATTCGAATATTCAAGGTGCACAGGCGCGTTTGTGGAATGCAGAGCAAAATAAAAATCGATTTGAGAATCTATTAAAAGTAGAGGCGGTAACGCAACAACAATTCGATCAGGTGATTACAGAATATCAAGCGGCAAAATCTGCCTATGAAGCATTGAAAAAACAACAAACAACGACGCGTTTGTCCGTTTCGGAAATTCAAACGCGCTTGGCGTTAAACGATGCAGATATCAAGCGTACCAAAGCGATGTTGGATATGGCTGCACTCAATTTGTCCTATACCGTTATTCGAGCTCCTTATGACGGAACGATGGGAAGGCGCTTAATTAACCCAGGGCAATTGCTCAATCCGAGCCAACAAATAACTACAATTGTACGCGACAATGAAAAATGGGTAACGGCTAATTTTCTTGAATCGCAAATGCCAGATGTTCAGATTGGAACGGTATTGACCATGACAGCCGATGCTGTACGAGGAGCCCAATTCGAAGGAGTCGTAACGGCCATATCGGCAGCCACTGGAAATCGCTATTCTAGCATGCCAACAGATAATTCAACGGGAAACTTCGTTAAAGTACAACAGCGTATTCCGGTGCGTATTGAATTTACCACGGCCAATGATCGAGAAGCTGTTCAGCGTTTAAAGGCGGGAATGAATATGAACGTACAAGTAAAAAACAAGTAGGAACAACGTAATTATGTATAATCAAGGATTATTTTACTCTTGGGTACCCAAGTCAGTCATGCTATTACTCATTGTCGTAATAGCCTTGATTTTCTTTGGAATAAGTGCCATCTATACCCCAAATATTACGTATTTGGTAGGGAGCACAGGAGCCATGAGTGAATATTATTTATGGGCAAACTACGCTAGTGTAGTGGGAATGGGAACCGTTATGCCTTTGATTGTTCGTATCAAAGCGCGTTTTAGAACCAAAGAAATTCTAGTAGGAAGCTTAACGGGAATTGCCTTGTTATTTGTGGTTATGGGAACGACGCATCAACCTCAGGTAATCATTGGTGCTTCATTTTTAATTGGCGTTTTCAAAATGTTGGGGATGATGGAGGTCGTATTACCGCTGATGTTTATCTTGACAAAAGATGGTAATCGCGGACGTTTTTACAGCATTTTTTATACGGCAGTTCTCGTTGTAACGCAAATGGCAGGGTATTATATTACTAAAATTTCCTATTATGCCAATTGGCAATTTGGATACTTGGTCTATGCCTCAATCTGCTTAGTAGGAGCGATGATTTGTATTGTATTTCAACATAACCAGCGTTTTATGCGAAAAGTCCCTCTTTATTATATCGATTGGCTGAGTGTGCTGTTATACATCAGTTCCTTTATGATCTTGGGGTATATTCTAGCCTTTGGAAAACAACAAAACTGGTTTGAATCAACACAAATAAAATACGCCGTTTTAACTTTCGTCTTGTTCGTCTTTTCCTTTTTCTTGCGACAAAAATTGCTGACACGTCCTTTTCTATCGCTAAAAGCTTTTTCCAAAAATAACGTGCGACACGGGATTGTTATGTTGCTGTTTTTGGGAATGTATTTAGCCACAACGAATATGCAAAATACATTTGCTATGGGGGTATTGGGATATAATGCGCTAACCAACGCTTCCTTGAATATGATGATGATTCCTGGATTATTAGTAGGAGCTATTGTTTCTTATCAGTGGTTTAATCGATTAATTCCAATTCGCATGCTTATGTTTACCGGTTTTGCGGCTTTTATGATGTACACCATAATGATGTATTTCTTCATGGTACCCGAATTAAACTATAATTTATGGTTGTTGCCTCAATTCTTTAAGGGAATGGGAATGAGTATTTTATTTATTGTGATTTGGTACTATACCCTAGATAAATTGGACATCCCAAGTTTGTTGAGTTTAATCGGCTTTGTTCTGCTTTGGCGTACGTTTATTTCGCTTGGAATCTTTAGCGCTTTGTTTACTTGGTTACAATACAAATTACAATTGCAGAGCTTGAGCAATTTAGCGGTGTATTTGGATGATGTTTGGCTGATTCAATCCGGAGGGACTATCAGTTTTAGTACCGTGCAAATCAACGCTATTCTAGGAGCAAATAAGATTATATTTGGGTTTATTACTATACTGGGAATTGGTATATTACTCTATGCTTTATTTCATCATTATGGTCGTACGAAGGATGTTTTAACGCGTATTCGAATGTCTAAAATCGGTCAGCTGTGGATCAGTAGTAAAGACAAAGAAAAAATTGATGAACAATTGGAAGGGTGAGTTGGTCGTATGTTGTTGGTCGTATGTTGTTGGTCGTATGTTGTTTGTTGTTAATTTTTTTTTTGAGGGTGTAATTTTGGAACACCTTTTGTTGTAACTATAAGATCAAAATCTCTATATTTTTTTCGATTTATGCATATTTACTCTTTTGAAAAATTAACCGTGTGGCAAAATGCAAGAAACACAACAAAAACGATTTATTTACTTACAAGAAATTTTCCTTCAGAAGAAAAATTTGGTTTAGTTTCTCAATTAAGAAGAGCTATATCAAGTGTTGCAGCAAATATTGCAGAAGGAATTTCTAGGTTATCTACTAAAGAGAAGAGACGGTTTCTAAATATAGCATATTCCTCTGCAATTGAGGTAATTAATTTTTTAATTCTATGTTTAGATTTAGAATTAATCACAGAAGAAGAATACCAAAAACTAAGAGTAAGATTAGAATATATCACAAATCAACTTCAAAGTTTACAAAAAAACTTGAAGTAAGTGATTTAAGAGACTGTACTAATTTTTGGAGAACCAATTTTGAATAAGGGTTGGTTTTTTTGTTTCACAACACCCGATACCTCACCAACTATCTCACTTATTTTATATTTATCTCATTAGGTTTATGTTTTGTTTTGGTATTCGATGAATCTTCACTACGTTTCGATTTCACCAACTCACCACCACACCAACTCACCCTCTAATTACCTCATACCCAAAACGCACAATCGCAATCAGCATGATAAAAAGAAAAACATACCTCACCCATTGTTGTCCTTTTAATATCGCTAGTTTAGCTCCGCAGTAACCGCCAATGCCATTGCATACAGCCATAGGGAGTGCTACGGACCAAATAATTTGACCTTTGAGTAGGAATAAACCGATACTTCCCAAATTCGTAAAGAGGTTAATTAATTTCGCATAAGCAGAAGCCTTATAGAAGTCGAATCCAATGAGGAAAATAAACCCCATAATAAAGAAGGTACCCGTTGCTGGACCGATAAAGCCATCGTAAAATCCAATAATTACAGCGATAAGTATTCCGTAGATATAGCGTTTTTGCTTAGTTATTTCTGTTAAGTGTTTTTTGGTAAAATCCTTTTTGAAATACGTAAATACCCAAAGCGCAATCAGGATAGCCAAGAGTAAAGGTTTCATAAAGTCATTATTGACAATCGTTAGCGTATATGAACCTACAAAAGCACTCCCAAAAGAAATAAGAGCGAGAAATAAAAAATAGGACCATTGAATACGCGTCTGTTTGAGGTATTGAAGCACAGCGATAGCTGTTCCGGAAAAGGCGGGGATTTTAAGTGTTCCAATTACCGAAGAAACAGGGATATTGGGCAGTAAAGCTAAACCTAGAGGGGTTTGAATCAAGCCACCACCACCTGCAATGGCATCAATAAAACCTGCACAGAAAGCAATAATGCACAGATAGAAAATCAGATCTAATTCCATAAAACAAATTGCACCCATTGGGCGTATGGATGCAAAGGTAAATTTTCTACTTGTTTAAATGGAGATAATCTAAAATAAATTCTACGCGTTTTTCCAGGGTTGTACAAGGTACATCCACAAGTGAATAGCCCAACAGCGCATAAGTCTCTCGCATGGTGTTACATGTTTGAACAGCTAGGTTAAAATCTTGTTTGCGCTCTTTATCTTGGGTGTAAATCGCTTCCCAAGGAGGAAAAATAAAAACAGTAAAAGCATAGCTTGTTTGCTGTGCTATTTGACGTTGCTGGGTAGAAATGAAAAGATTTTCCAATTTTGCATATCCCATACTGTCGGGTAAACCCCGATCAAAAAAAGCAAGTGGATGTATTTGTTGGGTATAATCAGCAAGAGAAGCCTCAAACATCAATTCAAAAAAAAGCTGTTTGTTTTGCCAAGGTAAAGCTTCGCCTTTTTCTTGGATTTGATGTTGAATAATTCTGGTATGATGTTATATCCCAGCGCAGCTAAAGCGTCTAATGTGGTGGTTTTGCCACTACCTGGGCCACCAGTGAAAATATACAGTGAATTTGTATGCATTGTCTTTTGTGTTTTTTTGAAGTTAGAAGAGCAAAATCGCGATTTCACAACTTCGAGTGACGGTTAGAATAAAACAAAAAATGGGATTATCGGGAATTAGATGAGGGGGCGTTCAATGTAAGTTTAGTAACTAGGGGTGTTGGGCGAACAAACCCAAAGTAAACCTCTTGGGAACTTAGGTGAAAAAAGAAGAGAATAAGAAACAAAAAATACTGCGCTATTTATAAGAAGGTAGGATGCACTAGCGCAGCAAGTCCTCAATTAGAAGTTGTTGAAATTTGAGGAAGCAGAAGCAAAGGTAGTTTATTTTTTTAACTGACAAGAAGCGTAAGAAGAAGGTTGAAGCAAGCAGGAGAGGGGATAAAAAAGTAACCTTTTCCTGGGGAGGAAAAGGTTACAAGGGGTTTGTTGTTTTTGCATCTTACATGCGGGCTACTTTTGGGTAATCTATATTTGCTTGTTATTTGCATTTTGGGTATTTAATTTAGCACAAAAGCCGTGCCAGAATGGTTAACAGTTAACGGTTAACAGTTAACGGTTAATTTTTCTGATTTAAGGAAATATTTTCTTTCATCGATAATCGGGCGAAAAAGCAACTGGCGAAAAAGCGAAAAAGCAAATCTAACAGTTAACAGTTAACAGTGAACAGTGAACGGTTAATATTTCTGATTTAAGGAAATATATTCTTTCATCGATAATCTAGCGAAAATGCAACTTGCGAAAAAACGAAAAAGCAAATCTAACAGTTAATTTTTCTGATTTAAGGAAATATTTTCTTTCATCGATAATCTGGCGAAAAAGCAACTTGCGAAAAAACGAAAAAGCAAATCTAACAGTTAATTTTTCTGATTTAAGGATATATATTCTTTCATCGATAATCTGGCGAAAAAACAACTTGCGAAAAAGCAAAAAAGCAAAAAAGAGAAAAAGCAAATCTAAACAAACAGATGCAATTGCATTGCAAAAGAACATCAAGAAGTGTGTAGATTCAAAAAACTTGCTATTTTTGTAGAGATGAAACAGTATAAATACATAGTATCTCTAGTATTGGCAATAATCATAGCGGTTATTTCTTTCTATCCTTGTGCGGATAGATACGTTTCTCCTGTGGTGTCGGTAGAATCAGTTGCAACCGCCTTGGTTGAAAAACAACACACCGATCATGCCGCCGACGCTTGTTCTCCTTTTTGTGCTTGTGTATGTTGTGCCGTTTCTGTGAGCTTAGTCTTGCCGAGTTATAGCGTGCCTCAAGTAGAGCAATTGGTGATGACTGAAAAAACACTTGTACCTTATCCTTTTGTAGAAACTGTAGTCTACAGTATTTGGCAACCGCCTAAACTCGTATAATTACCTCGTACTCTTGTCGTTAATCTTTTAGAGATTCACGCCTTTTTTCACGTTTATAATTATACAAAGATGCTAGATAAAATCATTCAGTTTAGTATCCGTAACAAATTCATCATTGGACTTTTCGTACTGGGACTCATCGCAGTGGGAAGCTATTCTTTGGCAAATTTACCTATGGATACCCAACCTGATATTACGAATAATCAGGTTCAAATTATTACCAGCTCACCAACCTTGGCTACGCAAGAGGTAGAGCAATTTATTACTTATCCCATTGAACAGGCAGTTAAGCCTATTCCCAATATTACCGAATTGCGCTCGATTAGCCGATTTGGCTTAAGCGTAGTAACCGTTGTCTTTAGCGAAGAGACCGATATCTATTGGGCTAGAAATCAGATTAATGAAAATCTGAAGGCTGCAGAAGAAGTGATCCCTAAAAATGTGGGAACACCTGAATTAGCACCTGTTAGTACGGGACTTGGTGAAATATACCAATACGTTGTTTATGCGAAAGAAGGGTATGAAGAGCAGCACAACAGTATGGATTTGCGCACCATTCAGGATTGGATCATCAAACCCCAATTGATTGGCGTAAAGGGAGTCGCTGAGGTGAATACCCTCGGAGGGCATTTAAAACAATATGAAGTAGCTGTACAGCCTGATCGTCTAAAGAGTATGGATACCTCTATCATTGAAATTTTTGATGCTTTAGAGCAAAACAATGAAAATACAGGAGGAGCTTATATCGATAAAAAGCCATACGCCTATTTTATTCGAAGCATCGGAATGGTGCAATCTATGGAAGACATTGAGAAAATTGTCGTCAAAACGGTTAATGGTACCCCAATTTTAATTCGCGATGTAGCAGAAGTAAAGATTGGCAGTAGCATTCGCTATGGTGCAGTAACCAAAGATGGAAAGGGAGAAGATGTAAGTGGAATGGTGATGATGCTCAAAGACTCCAATACACAAGAAGTGGTGAAATTGGTCAAAGAAAAAATGACACAGATTGAAAAAACACTTCCTGAAGGGGTGGCCATAGAATCCTTTATTGATCGAACCAAACTCATCGATAAAACGGTGAGTACCATCCAAACCAACCTAATTGAGGGAGCCTTAATTGTGGTGTTTGTTTTGGTTTTACTTCTCGGTAATTGGCGCGCAGGACTAATTGTAGCTTCTGTGATTCCGCTGTCTTTATTATTTGCCATTAGTTTGATGAAGCTGTTTGGGGTTAGTGGTAACCTCATGAGTTTAGGAGCCATTGACTTCGGATTGATTGTCGATGGAGCGGTTATTATTGTAGAAGCAATTGTCCATCGACTGCACAGTGGTAAAAATAGAAAACTCACGCAAAAGGAGATGAATGATGAAGTGTATCACGCAGCGTCTAAAATTAGAACCAGCGCTTCCTTCGGAGAGATCATTATCTTGATTGTTTACTTGCCTATTTTGGCCTTAACGGGGATTGAAGGGAAGATGTTCGGGCCTATGGCTATGACGGTGTCTTTTGCTATTTTAGGCGCTTTTATTCTTTCGCTAACTTATGTGCCCATGGCTTCTTCCTTATTTTTAAAGCGAGAAGCAGGAAAGATAAAACCGAATTTTAGCGATAAATTAATTGACAAGCTGTATCGCATCTATAAACCAATTTTAGAGCGAGCATTTAAAATAAAGCAATTTGTTTTGGTACTTGCTTTTGGTTTATTTGCCTTGGCTTTAGTGGTATTTAGTAAAATGGGTGGAGAATTTATACCCACTTTAGATGAAGGAGATTTAGCTACGCATATTATTATTTCGTCGGGAAGTTCGCTCTCACAAGAAATTGAAACGACAACCAAAGCAGAACAAATTCTGATGGAGCAGTTTCCAGAAGTAAAAATGGTTATTTCTAAAATTGGAAGTGCCGAAATACCCACAGATCCCATGCCGATGGAGGCTGCGGATATGATTATTATATTAAAAGATAAAAAAGAGTGGACTTCAGCCAAGACCAAAAGGGAGTTAATTGATAAGATGGAGGTGGCTTTAGAGCAAATCCCCGGTGTAACAACAGAGTTTTCCCAGCCAATTCAGATGCGTTTTAATGAGCTAATGACAGGGGTTCGAAGTGATGTAGCCATTAAAGTATTTGGTGATGATTTGGATCGTTTAGCGAGTATTGGCGATGAGATTAACGGAATGATTGCGGGTGTTCCTGGGGTTTCTAGCCCTAAATTGGAACGCGTAACAGGCCTGCCTCAAATTTCGATTAAGTACGACAAAGATAAATTAGCGTTATACGGATTGAAAATTGCCGATATCAGTCAAATTATCCGTGCGGGATTTGCCGGAGAAACAACCGGAGTAGTTTATGAAGGAGAAAAGCGCTTTGACTTAGTCGTGCGCTTGGATCAAGCGTCGCGATCGGATATTGAGAATTTGAAAAATTTCTTTGTTCCACTAGCTGATGGGCAACAAATTCCATTGAGTCAAATTGCCGATATTGATTATGAAGACGGACCACAGCAGATTAGCCGTGAGGATGGAAGAAGGAGAATTGTATTGGGATTCAACGTCAAAGATCGAGATGTAAAAAGTGTAGTTCACGATATTCAAGAAAAATTAGAAGCTCAGTTGAAATTACCTGAGGGCTATTACATTACCTATGGGGGGCAATTTGAGAATTTAGTGGAAGCGACAAATCGCTTGATGATTGCGGTTCCAATTGCTTTGGCTTTAATTTTTGTCCTGCTGTATTTTACGTTTAAATCGGTAAAGCAATCACTTATTATCTTTACAGCAATTCCACTTTCAGCGATTGGTGGTGTGGCTGCCTTGTGGTTGAGAGATATGCCGTTTAGTATTTCTGCTGGGGTAGGGTTTATTGCTCTATTTGGTGTAGCGGTATTGAATGGAATTGTGCTAATAGGTCAGTTTAATCAACTAAAAGAACAAGGAATGGATTTATATGAACGCATTATTGAAGGAACCAAAATTCGCTTGCGCCCAGTATTGTTAACGGCGGCAGTGGCCTCTTTGGGATTCCTGCCCATGGCCTTGAGTACCAGTGCAGGTGCTGAAGTGCAAAAGCCATTGGCAACTGTCGTTATTGGCGGATTAATTACGGCAACTTTGCTTACGTTGATTGTCTTGCCGATTATCTACTATTATGAGGAAAGAGGATTCCGAAAAACAACTAAAAACCAAAAAGTAGCTTTAACTATTTTGGCGCTTTTAACTTTGGGAAGTGTACAGGCACAAGAAGTTAGACAACTGTCTTTGGATCAAGCACTGGAATTAGTTCGTTTGAATAATCAAAGTTTACAAGCTTCTAGAGCTTATGTTTTAGGTCAGCAACAATTGGTTCATACAGCCTATGACATCCCAAAAACAGATGTGTCTATGGGATTTGGTTACCTAAACGGCAAAGGACAAAAGGATATTAGTTTGAATGTAAGTCAAGCGTTTAGTCCATTTACTTATGGGAAAAAGAAAAATATCCTACAAAAAGAGTATGAAAGTGCCGAAATTCAGTTGCAAGGAAGAACAATTGCGATTGAATTTGAGATGAAGCAAACATGGGAGAATATGTGCTATGCTCAATCCAAAAAGAAATTGTTAGAACAACAATTTACCTTGTTGAAGGCCTTTTCTAAATCGGCAAAATTGCGTTATGAAACAGGGGAGACCACGTTGATGGAAAGCAATGTTGCTCAAGCGAAAGAACAAGAAATAAGTGTTTTATTGACACAAAACAATACCTTTTTACAAAATGAAAAGTCCAAAGTTAAAACGTATTTGAATTTAGATACAGATTTCGAATTAGCAGAGAAAGAGTTGGTCTACGATGAGCATGATCCTTGGGCTGACTTGAATTTGGAGGAAAACAATAGTCTGCAACTAGCGGAAAAAGAAGTGGAAAAAGTAGAAGCTACCCAAAAATTGGAGCGATCACTTTTGTTGCCGGATGTCACTTTGGGGTATGCTCTTGAATCTGAAGCGGCAGGAATCAGAGCGAACGGCAACAGCTATGGAAGAGAGTTGCGAATTCCCAGTTATACAGTAGGACTGAGTATTCCGGTTTTTTTCGGCAGTCAATCCAAAAAAGTAAAGGCGTTAAAATACAGTATTGAACAAGCAAAATTGGAAAAAAGCTATTTGCATAAACAATTGAGTGAATCCGTTCAGCAGCAATTGGAAATCATTAAGGCCCAACAATCTGTGATTGATTACTACCAAGAAAGTGCTCTGCTCAATGCTTCAATTATTCAAGATCACGCAAACAAATCGTACAACAATGGAGATATTTCTTATGTAGAGTATATTCAGTCTATGGAAACGGCACTCAACATACAGATTAATTACCTAGAGGCGGTCTTGCAATACAATTTGGGACACAATACCCTCCATTATTTAGTTAACCAATAATTTGAGATTAAGATGAAAAGAATATATATAGTTTTTGTTGTTTTTGGAACGATTTTCTTTACGAGTTGTCAAAGTAAAACGACAACAGAAGAAGTAGTAACTACACAACAAGAGGAGCAAGATGAAAATACCGGAAAAGAAGTTGAGCTAAATAGCGCTCAGAAAAAAGCAGCGGGTATTGTGATGGGGCAGTTGGAGGATAAGAATCTAACGGATGTCATTAAAGTAAATGGGCAAACGGAATTGCCACCACAAAATCAGGCCGATGTAACTACTTTTTTAAGCGGTACTGTGACGCAAATTCTCGTTAATATTGGCGATCGCGTAACGAAAGGACAGGTACTGGCTATTGCAGATAGCCCAGAATTTATTAAGCTACAAGAAGATTATCAAATTTCGAAAAACAACTTAGAGTATTTCGAGTTGGAATATAAGCGACAACAAACTTTACGAGCAGAAAATGTCAATTCAGAAAAAACCTATCAGAAAACTAAGTCGGAGTTGAATATTGAAAAATCGCGTTATCAATCGCTGACCAATCAGTTGTCTTTGTTGTCAACCAATCCCAATGCGATGTCGCGAACGTTGAAAATTGTGGCTCCAATAAGTGGCAATGTCTCTGTGATTCCCATTCGTATAGGTACGAATATGGTAAATGGACAAACGCTTTTCTCTTTGGTTGACAATTCTAAAATTCACTTGGATTTAAAAATATACGAAAAAGACTTGCCTTATATTCACGAAGGACAAAAGGTGTCGTTTAATTTGACGAATATCAATAAAGAAGAGGTTACTGCAACAATATTTAGCATCGGTAAAGCTTTTGAACCCGGAACGAAAACGGTAATTGCCCATGCGAATATTGATCAGGTGCCTGATAACTTAATTCCTGGCTTGTACGTAAATGCTCTAATCGATGTTGGAGCAAAAACAGTCAAAGCTTTGCCGAATGAAGCGATTGTCAAAGCAGATGGACGCGAGTTTATTTTTGTTTCCGATACAACGGAAGAGCATGGAGAACACTATCACTATCTGCGTGTTGAGGTAAAAACAGGTGTTAAAGAGTTAGGCTATACACAAGTTGAAATTGTGGAGGAAGTACCTGCTAATTACAACATTGTTGTTCAGGGAGCCTATTATCTACAAAGCCATTTGATTAAAAATGAAGGTGGCGGAGGACATAGTCACTAAAAACAGGGATTGCCTCTCATAATAGAAAGTCGGAAGTTTGTTCTTCCGACTTTTTTTATTTTAGAAGCAGGAGTACTATTCTTGGAATAAGTAGGTTTAAAATGGAAGACTTCACGTTTGAATAAAGGAAAACTCTATCTTTATACTTGAATCAAAATTGCAAATAAAAACACATTAGTTTAGTAAGCGATGGAAATAACGCAAAATAAAATTGAAGAGATGGCTCCCAATGCGGCGGCGGCTAAAAATGGACGAGATCTATTGCAAAAGAACAAATTTTCAAATTTAAAAATCTCGGTTGAAAAAGATTTAATCTGGGGAGAATGTGCTGGAAGTGGCAAAAATCCCTACCGTTGTTCGGCTGATTATATGGATCCTCATCATCCCGTGTTTCGCTGTTCATGCCCGAGTCGACAATTTCCTTGTAAACACGCCTTAGGATTGCTCTATGCCTATGAAGCAGGAGGAAATACTTTTGAAACTGATGAAATTCCCGAAGATATCGTATCCAAACGCGATAAAATCGAGAAAAAACAAGAGAAAAAGACCCAAGTGAAGGAGTCGATTAAGGAAAAAGCAAATAAGCCGAAAAAAGTTAATAAAGCAACTTTTGCCAAAAAAGTAGAAGCCCAATTGACGGGTATTGCTATGGCTGAAAAGATTTTGGACGATATTGTACTTACAGGTCTTGCCGCTTTAGATGCAAGAATGCAACAAACAATAACGACTCAAATTAAGGAATTGGGGAATTATTATATCAATGGAATTCAAACGGCATTTAGCAATTTAATATTGGAGTTGAAAGAAGTTCGTCATGATGAATATACGCTAGTGATTGATCAATTGAATTTTATTTCGGCCTTGTTAAAAAAGAGCACTACGTATTTAAATCTCCGCAAGGAAGATCCAGAAGCTGTACCGGATTTGGATTCGGCTATCGAAGAGCAAATAGGGTATACTTGGACCTTGTTGGAATTAATGCAATATGGGCGTTATGAGGAAGATGCAGAAGTTGTACAACTATCTTTCTCTAGTTCGGATAATTTAGCGAGAAGAGAATATGTTGATGAGGGGATTTGGTTTAATTTAAAAACAGGAAAACTCTATAAAACAAAGAATTATCGTCCTTATCGCGCAACAAAATATATCAAAGAAGACAATAGTTGTTTTGACGTCCTCCAGGTGAAAGAATTCTATATCTATCCAGGAGATCGCAACCCTCGTGTTCGTTGGGAAGTGGAGGGAAATAAAGAACGTCAATTAGAGCTAAAGGATATTGAAACTCTTCATTCATTTGCAAGTAACAACTTTATGGAGCTTGTAAAAGAGGTGAAAAATACCATTAAGAATCCTTTGATGGATAAAAATCCAGTCGTACTACTTGCTTTAACCAAATCCTATCTCCAAGGTGATCATCTTGTGGTAGAGGATGAACAAGGAAATAAACTCACAATGCAAGACATCTATAGCGAAGTGGTGGCTCCAACATCGAATTTAAAGTCGATTATACCCGCTGATGTTAGAGGCTATGCTTTAACGGCCATGGTATACAATGACGTGCAAACCGGCTTGTTTACTGTTCAACCGCTTTCGTTGATTACTCCTCAAAAAATTGTGAGACTTCTATATTAATATTTGATCGAAAATTAGCATGAAAATACAACCATTATACGACCTTCAACAAGAGATTAATCGATTGTTTATTGCAGGAAGCAAATTTGCCAAGGGTGATCCTCGTTTGCAAAAACACATTGCTGTGTTTACTAAATTAGGGGAGAAAGCACCTGTTTTTAAGAAGTTAGCTGTAGATATTGAAGCGTTAATTCAGTCAGATGCGCAAGAATCAGCCGCAAAATTGATGAATCTCTCCACGTTGTTGTATGCCATTTTGTATACCCAAGGTGAATTTACCATAGAGGGAGACGAAGTAAAAGCTCAACAACCTAGTGTTTCTATCGATGAAGTAAATACACAGTATTCTTATTTACAATTAAAACCTGTTTTAGAAGCCTTGACTCTTTCTAATTCAGGACGACTAGAGATTTTAAAAGACGCTTTTGAGCGCCATATTTTTAATGATTCGCGTACGTTTCAGTATTTGGATGCAGCTTTGGCGGATAAGTATAGTGAATTGGCCGAATATATTGAGCAAACTATTATTCCAGCTATAGGTACACCGATGATTCATTTCTTGTTGCAGGGATTTCAATTTGAAGATAAGACAGAACAGGTGAGAAGATTTCGATTATTGTCTCAATTGGGGTATGGTGGACTTCAACAGATGATGGATACCATTCTATCCGAATCGCTACCTAATTTACAAGCAGAAGTCATTCGTGTATTGGAGCAAGATACAGCGAATGAATTGCTCATTATTCGTTTAGCAGATGATAAAAATAAATTGGTGAGAGCATCAGCTTATCTGGCATTAGCAACGTTAAATACAAGTGCTAGTTTAGAGAAGTTGAAAGAAGCTTATGAGAAGAATATCAAGAATAAAACGAATCTTCAGTTGATTACAGCAGCTTTATCCACTACATCTTTACCTTATTTCTTTCCTGCTGTTTTTACTCAAGTTGTTGATGCCTTTGAAACACTTAGTACACTAGACAAGGAAACAGAGGATAAAAAAGTGAGCGATACCTTAGAGCGATTCATTCTCCATTTGGATGTTTTGCAAAATAAAGAACAACCAGAAGCGATAAATTTCTTAGCTCAAGTGATTACCAGTGAAGCCTTAGGGGAACTATTAACTGCTAAGAAAGTGTCTTTATCGTATGGTATTCGCGATTTATTCTATGCCATTGAATCTTGTTTGAATACATATGATAAGGCTGTAGTATTGCGCTTTTATGAAAACTACATCCACAAAGCCTTTACGGGAGATTACCAATCGCACTTGTGGTTTGACTATATGGCAGTAGCGGTGAATTTTTATACGCCTGAACAAATGTACACTATCTTTGGACCGCGATTTGGAAAGAACAAAGCGTTGATAACGCCCACTTCCTTGTTTCATGTTTATACAGATACCCATTTGTTTCACTATCAATCGATTTACGAGGTTGTGGTAAGGAAAGATCAAATCGATCGCCGTTGGATTCCGCTATTACTCGATTATTTTGACGACAAAATACGTTGGGATAGCACCTATGATGAAGTACTTATCTTACTTCATGCATTAGAACCTAGACATAAGGGGTTTGACAAATTATTACAAGTCTTGACGGAAATCATTGCCCCAGCAGAACAAATTACCATCTTCGAATTGCTCTTGGAGCGCAAGGTGAAAAATAATTTTGAGCTCGTTTATCAGGCTATGGATCGCTTTACTAAAAATACCTATTACTACGCTATTTATCGCTTAATGAACAAAGGATTTTGGACGCAATTTCCCAAAGAATATGGCAAGAAGTTTCAAGTGTTATACGAAAAAAAGAACGTAGATATTTACAAGCAAATAGCAGAAGAAATCACATCACAACAATCAAATTAAACAAAAGTAATTTACGAGATGGCATCGATACAAGAAAATACATTGCGTTTACCCGCAGAACAACTTTATGCAGACGAATTAGAGGCATTAAGAATAGAGGATAAAATGGAAGAGAAACCGATGGGTTGGCAGTTGTCGCCAAAAGCGGTGTTTAAATTTATCGTTGGTGGCAAGTCGGGAAAGGTAGAGATTACTCCTAAATATATCGGACATAATCGCTTAGTAGAAATAGCAATTGCAACTTTATTAACGGATCGTTCTCTTCTGTTGATTGGCGAACCAGGAACAGCGAAATCGTGGTTGTCAGAAAATTTAACTGCTGCTATTTGTGGAGATTCGGCCAAAGTAGTGCAAGGAACTGCAGGAACAAGTGAAGAGCAAATTCGCTATTCGTGGAATTATGCCTTGTTGCTTGCCAACGGACCTTCTAATGAAGCGCTAATTAAAAGTCCGATTTACCGTGCAATGGAAACGGGTTCTGTTGCTCGTTTTGAAGAGATTTCGCGTTGTGCTTCGGAGGTACAAGACGCTTTGATTTCTGTTCTTTCTGAAAAAAATATCGCTATCCCAGAATTGGGAAGAGAATTGGCCGCTCAACGTGGTTTTTCTATTATTGCAACGGCAAATACAAGAGATAGAGGAGTAAATGATATGTCTTCAGCGCTAAAACGTCGTTTTAATATTATTGTACTGCCATCACCAGCTAATTTAGAGACCGAGGTCGCCATTGTTACAAAACGCGTGGCTGAAATTTCGAGTAATTACAAGTTAAAAGCAAGTTTACCAAGTCAAGAAGCTATTGAAAAAGTAGTAACTATTTTCCGTGAATTGCGTCAAGGACTAACCTTGGATGAAAAGCAAAAATTAAAAACACCTAGCGGTGTTATTTCAACAGCAGAGGCAATTTCATTAATTACAAACAGCATGGCTTTGGCTGCTAGTTTTGGCAATGGAACTATTACAGATGAAGATTTAGCTGCAGGTTTGCAAGGAGCTGTGGTAAAGGACGAGGATAAAGATAAGCTGGTATGGAAAGAATACCTTGAAAATGTAATGAAGAAAAGAGGAGCTACATGGCGTGGATTGTACAATACATGTAGTGAAATGAATGTTGAATAGGGGGTAGATGAGTACACAAGTAAACTTATTTGGGGTAAGGCATCTTTCTCCTGGTGCATCGTATCACCTTTTGCGTTATCTAGAGGAAAAGAAACCCAAGTGTATCCTAATCGAAGGACCTTCAGATGCAACAGCAATGATTCCTTCTATTGCAAAGCAAGAGGTTAAACCTCCACTTGCTTTGTTGGCGTATACCACAGCTTTACCTATTGAAACGGTTTTATATCCATTTGCTAGTTATTCGCCAGAATATCAAGCAATTTGTTGGGGAATCAAACACAAATGTGAGGTGCGTTTTATTGATTTGCCAACTCAAGTTATGCTTCGTTTGCAACAGGAACGCAAGCGAGAAATAGATGAAGAAGCTCAATCTTTTTACGCCTATCACAACGGATTGTATGAGACGGTTGCCCAATATAGTGGAGAAACGGATTACGAAAATTATTGGGAACGCAATTTCGAACACAATTTAAATGCAGAAACCTTTCGAGAGCGTTTGATTTATCAAACACAAGAAATGCGCCAATGTGTTGTAGATCGAGAATACGAGGCTGCTCCTCATGATTTTTCGTATAATCTCATTCGTGAATCCCATATGCGCCGTCAAATTAAGCAAGCCATTTCAGAAGGATTTAAACCTGAAGAAATCGTTGTGATTGTTGGAGCATATCACGTGCCGGGGATGGATTTGAATTTACCTGCGCTGACAGAAGAAGAGGGAAACAATCTTCCTACGGTAGAGGCCAAACATACCTTGATGCCCTATTCTTATTTGCGTCTTAGTAGCCGCATGGGATATGGAGCAGGAAATAGAGCCCCTTATTATTTTGAGTTGATGTGGCAAGCGATGAAGGAAGATAAAGTTGCTGATTTATCAGCAGTTTATTTATCCAAGGTAGCTAAAGCGTTGCGCGATGGAGGAAGTAATGCTTCTTCTGCTAGTGTAATTGAGGCTGTGCGATTGGCTGAAGCATTGACTTTTTTAAGAGGTGGAACAAGACCTGTACTTCGCGATTTACACGATGCGGTAATCACTTGTTTTGGAGGTGGTGAACTTTCCCCTGTAGCCGAAGCAATTAATCGCATTGATATCGGAACAGCGATTGGATATTTACCAGAAGGCGTAAGTCAAACGCCTGTACAAGAAAACGTCAACCAAGAACTCAAAAGACTAAAATTAGCAAATTATAAATCCGCAGTAGCACAAGAATTGAGCTTGGATTTACGAGAGAATTTTAAAGTAAAATCCAAAGAGGCTGCTTTTATTGATTTAGAACGCTCTACTTTTCTACATCGGTTGGAAGTATTGGAGATTCATTTTGCTAAGCGAATTCGCACGCATCAAGATAGTGCAACTTGGGCTGAAAAATGGGAATTACAATGGACACCAGAAGTGGAAATCGAAATTGTAGAGGCCAATTTAAAAGGAGAAACTTTAGAAATAGCAACGGCTTATGCCTTGCGTGAGCAACTCATGCAGGGGGAGGACATTGCAACGGCTGCACAAATTATTCGCTTAGCTTGCGAGTGTCAATTGACGCATATTTTTGATAATGCTTTGCGTATTTTACAAGCCTTATTAGTTGAATCTACGGATTTTGAAGCAACTGCACAGGCTGCACACGAATTAGCTATTTTAATACAATATGGCGATTTACGTCAGTTTAATTTAGAACCTTTGGTTCCGATTTTACAGCAATTGTTTTTGCGTACAGCACTTTTAGTACAGGGAGCCGCTTTTTGTGATAATCAAGCTGCAAAAGCTGTGATTCAAGGAATTAATGTAATGGAACTGATTGGCCAGCAACAGTATGAATTCGTCGATGTGGAAACTTGGCAAAGGGAATTGCATCAGGTCGCTTGGCGAGATGATTTAAATACGACAATTTCGGGCGTTGCTTTTTCTATTCTTTTGGAACACAATTTAGCTAGTGAAGATGATTGTGCAAAAGAAGTGTCTCGTAGATTATCTCCTGGGGTACCCGCTGATTTAGGTGCGGGGTGGTTTGAAGGGTTAGCGGGGCGAAATCGCTATGCTTTGCTGTCTAGAATTACCTTGTGGAGAGAATTGGATCAATACATCAGTCAATTAGACGAAGAGGAATTCTATCGTTCGGTTGTTTTTTTACGTCGTGCTTTTGGTGAATTTGAAGCGAGTCAGAAAAATAGCATTGCAGAATTACTTGGTGATATCTGGGGGAGCGGAGCGGAGCATACGGCTGAATTAGTACAAGGAGCGTTGACAGAAGCAGAAACGGATCAATTAGATGAGTTAAACGATTTTGATTTTGAATTTTAGTCGAGGCTAATAAAGAGCAAGTACATGGAACAAGAAAATAAAAATGCAACACGTTGGAGATTGATCTTAGGAGAAGATACACGTGCTTTGGCGGGGGTGAGTCTCAGTGAAAGGGAAACAGTGATGGATGATGCTTTAGCCGCTATTTACAATGGAGAAGGAGGAGGAAGTCCTGGTGGTAAGAAAGGAGCAGGCTTAGGTGCTTCAGCACCAAAATTGGCAAAATGGTTGACCGATGTACGCACTTTTTTTCCAGAGGATGTTGTTCGTGTTATTCAATCGGACGCTATTGAACGCAAGGGGTTGACCAAATTGTTATTTGAGCCAGAAACCCTGAAAAACGTCAAGCCCGACATTGCTATGGTGGGTACACTATTGGCATTGAAAGGCCAGATTCCCGAGAAGTCAAAGGAAACAGCACGCCAATTGGTACGCGGTGTCGTAGATGAGATCATGAAAAAGATGGAACAAGATATGCGTCGAGCCATAACGGGGGCGCTGAATAAAAAGGCACATTCGCCTATTCCCAATTTTGCATCTATGGATTGGAAGCGAACCATTAACCGCAACTTGAAAAATTATGACGTGCAAACTAAGCGATTAATCCCAGAGAAATTTTATTTTTATGAACGCAATCAAAAACAAAAAAGCTGGACTGTTATTTTGGATATTGACCAAAGTGGATCTATGGCGGATTCAATTATTTATTCCTCTGTTATGGGTTCCATCTTTGCGAGTATGCCTGCATTAGATACTCATGTTGTGGCTTTTGATACGGAAGTGACTGATTTGACAGCATTGTGTCGTCAAGATCCTGTGGATATGTTGTTTGGCGTACAGTTAGGAGGAGGAACGGACATCAATAAATCCGTCGCATATTGCCGAACCTTAATCGAAAATCCAAAAAAAACCATCTTTATCTTGATTTCAGATCTATATGAAGGTGGGGTGAGAAAGGGCTTGCTTCGCCGTTTGAACGACATGCACCAAGATGGAGTAAAAGTAATTACCTTGCTTGCGTTGACTGATCGTGGGAGGCCTGCTTATGATAAACAGTTGGGGAAAGAAATTAGCAAATTGGGAATTCCTTGTTTTGCTTGTACGCCTGATCGTTTACCCGATTTAGTTGCTGCCGCTTTGAAAGACAAAGATCTTAGTGTCTTTAGTAAAGAAGAACGGTCGATCTAAATCTAGCAAAAGGAAAAAGGAATATTTAATTCTGAAATTTAAAAATATTGTCAAGCTCTACACTAGCAGTAGAGCTTTTTTTCTGTATTGTCTAGCTAAGTGAACCGATGTAGAAAAAGAATTTCTTCTTCACCTAGCTAAAGCCCTAGAAATAATTAAATTTGTAATTCAAATTTTAAAAACAAAAATCTATCATGCTTTCAAATCGCTTCAGATTAAACGAAATGTTGGTATTCGCCTATCGACTATTTTTGGCTTTCTTTTTTTACTTTATAGCGAGAGTTTTATTTTATCTGTATAACGGTGATTTGCTTGCTGTTGATTCAGTAGGGCAGTTTATGAAATTAGCCTATCATGGATTGACTTTTGATAGAATGGCCATCTTTTATGTCAATGGATTGTTTATCCTATTGTCAATTTTGCCAATTTTCAAAAGCACTTCTAAAGGATACCAAAAAGTAGTTTTCTGGAGCTATATTATTCCCAATTTATTGGCGTATGCTACAAACTTTATTGATTTTATTTACTATCGTTTTATCTATGCACGCACCACAATTGCTGTGTTTGACAGCTTAGAACACGAATCAAATAAAGGACAATTGTTCTTAAACTTTTTGTTGAACTACTGGCATGTATTTGCTTTGTGCGTTGGTCTTTGTGCTTTGTGGGTGTTTTTGTATAAACGCGTAAAATTCACTAAAACACTAGAACTGGAAAGTAAAAAGAACTATTTTGTTTCCAGCGCATTTATCTTTGTTCTAGTTGCTGTCGGATTTATTGCTGGAGTGCGTGGAGATTTGAAGAAGACAACGCGTCCTTTGAATATTATTGACGCCAATCGCCATGTGGAAAAACCAGAACATGCTGACATTGTTTTAAACACACCTTTTGCTATTTTGCGTACTATTGGCAAAACGAGTTTCAAAAAGGTGGAGTATATGGATGAAGCTGCACTAAATCAATATGTGAGTGGAACAAAACAATATTATTCTACTGATCCATCAACGCCCAATATTGTACTGTTTATCACAGAAAGTTATGCTAGAGAATACATAGGAGCATTCAATGAAGATATGAATATTCCCAATTTTAAAAGCTATACACCCTTTATTGATTCCCTAGCTCAGCACAGTTTGATTTTTCCTAATGCTTTTGCCAATGGGTACAAATCAATTCACGGAGTATCGTCTGTTATTGCGGGAATACCTTCATTTAAAGACGCCTTTACATCTTCGCCATTTCCCAAGCAAAAGATTGAATCCCTGGTTTCTACTTTGAAGTCAAAAGGATATGATACTTCATTCTTCCACGGAGCGCCGAATGGTTCCATGGGATTCTTAGGATTTGGAAATATTTTGGGCTATGATCATTATTACGGGAAGACAGAGTACAATAACGATGATGATTTTGATGGTACATGGGGTATTTGGGATGAACCGTTCTTTCAGTATATGCGCAAAACACTAAACGAGAAAAAAGGACCTTTCTTTGCCACTTTGTTTACGGTTTCCTCACATGAACCTTTTAATGTTCCAGAACAGTACAAAGAAAAATTTCCAAAGGGAAATCAACAGATTCACCAAACAGTAGGGTATACAGATTACGCTTTTAAGCGCTTTTTTGAAGAAAGTAGCAAAGAACCTTGGTTTAACAACACTATTTTTGTTATTACTGCTGATCACACCAATCAAATAGATTATGACGAATACCGAAAATTAGTCAATCGTACAGCCGTCCCTATTCTGTTCTATACGGCCGATGAACGCTATAAAGGCGTAAATAAAGAGTTGGCACAACAAATAGATATTTATCCAACACTATTAGATATGATTGGTTATGATAAACCGTTTAGAAGTTGGGGTAGAAGCTTGTTGAATGATTCTCTTGTAAAGCCATTTGCGATTAACTATGGCGGAAATGAATATACCTATCAAGAAGGAAATTACATCGTGCGTTTTAATGGAAAAGAAGTAACTGGATTTTATGCTATTACGGATAAAGGATTAGAGCATAATCTAATTAAGAAAAAGAACAAAGAAATGCAAGAATTGGAAATGAAGTGTAAGGCTTTTATTCAAGATTACTTTGATCGAATCATCGATAAGCGATTGGATTAGTTGATTGTTGTTTGTCGTTCGTTGTTTGTCGTTTGTCGTTTGTCAATCAACCGTCAACAATCAACCGTCAACAAACGCCAAACGACCAACATTTCAAATGCTAATCCCTTTATACAGAAACGAGTAAATTTTAAAGTTATTTTACGAGTTTTAAAATTAGAAGAATAGCTGGAAAAGTTGTATTTTTGCCAAGTTTTATTCTTTACAACACAACAAATAAACATAAATGAGACAAGCTAAGTATATTTTCGTGACAGGGGGCGTTACGTCATCCCTAGGAAAAGGAATTATAGCAGCATCGCTGGCGAAATTGTTGCAAGCGAGAGGTTATTCAACGACAATTCAAAAATTTGATCCCTATATCAATGTGGATCCAGGTACGTTAAATCCTTATGAACACGGGGAGTGTTTCGTAACAGATGACGGGGCAGAAACGGATTTAGATTTAGGACACTATGAAAGATTCTTGAACGTTCCAACTTCTCAAGCAAATAACGTAACAACAGGACGTGTATATTTATCGGTGATTGAGAAAGAGAGAAGAGGAGAGTTTTTAGGTAAAACAGTTCAAGTTGTTCCTCATATTACCAATGAAATTAAAGATCGCATGCAGTTGCTTGGTAAAACAGGAGACTATGACATTGTGATTACTGAAATTGGTGGAACTGTAGGAGATATTGAGTCATTACCTTATATTGAGTCTGTGCGTCAATTGTTATGGGAGCTAGGAGACAACAACGCCATTGTGGTTCACCTTACCTTAGTTCCTTATTTAGCAGCAGCAGGGGAGTTGAAAACAAAACCAACGCAGCACTCGGTAAAAACATTAATGGAAAGTGGAATCAAAGCGGATATTTTAGTTTGTAGAACAGAACACAATTTAAGTTCTGAGATTCGTCAAAAATTAGCTCAATTCTGTAATGTAAAACCAGAAGCGGTAATCCAATCAATTGATGCGGAAACAATTTACGACGTACCCAATTTAATGTTGCAAGAAGGACTAGACAAAGTAGCGTTAAAACGCTTAGATCTACCAGAAAAGCAAACACCAGATTTAGTAAAATGGAATGAGTTTATTCACCGTTTAAAATTCCCTAACCACATAGTGAATATTGGGTTAGTAGGAAAATACGTCGAATTACAAGATTCATACAAATCAATTTTAGAAGCTTTAGTTCACGGAGGTGCTCAAAACCAAGCGAAAGTAAATATCATTACGATTCAATCGGATTTAATCACAGCAGCGAATGTAAGTGATAAATTGAAAAACCTAGATGCTATTTTAGTTGCTCCAGGATTTGGATCACGTGGTATTGAAGGAAAAATTGAAACTGTAAAATACGCAAGAGAAAACAAAATCCCTTTCTTGGGAATCTGTTTGGGAATGCAAATGGCTGTAATTGAATACGCTAGAAACGTTTTAGGGTATCAAACTGCCAATACAACCGAAGTAAACGAGAGTACACAATATCCGGTAATTACTTTCATGGAAGATCAGAAAGATATTACAGATAAAGGAGGTACCATGCGTTTAGGAGGATGGGATTGTAAACTGAAAGAAGGTTCAAAAGTATTTGAAATCTATGGGGATAGCATGATCAATGAGCGTCACCGTCACCGTTATGAGTTCAATAATCAATACTTAGAAGATTTCGAAAAAGCAGGATTAACAGCTGCAGGATGGAATCCAGAAACGGGATTAATCGAGATTGTAGAATTGGATGCTCATCCATTCTTTGTCGGGGTTCAATTCCACCCAGAGTACAAAAGTACGGTAGCGAAACCGCACCCTCTTTTTGTTCATTTTGTAAAAGCAGCGATTGATTATAAAACAAATTAATCAATTGCCTTTTTATATCATAAATTTTATCACTTACAAACTAAGTAATGGAGAAAAAAAAATTAGATCGTAACAGTATTATAGGCTTTGTTATTATTGCCGGATTGCTGATTTGGATGATGTTGAACAATATCAACAAAGAGCAGGAGTCTATTGTGAAAGATACTGAATTAGCAGAGAAAGAAATCGTTAAACAAGAACAGTCCGCTACTTTTGAAAAGGCGCTTCAAGCCCCTGTAGAAGGAGATTCTTTACAATCGGAACAAGTTCGCGCTACATTCGGTCCTTTTGCTTATAGTGCGATGTTACCAGCAGCTAAAGGAGGAACTACAACTTTAAAATCAGATTTACTTACACTAGAAGTTGATAATAAAGGTGGAAAATTATCTCACGTAGTTGTAAACGATTTTAAACGCTTCAGCAAAGATTCAGCAGAAATCGTTGCGTTGATTAAAGATCAAAACGCAAATTTCAATTTACAATTACACACCAACGACAATAGAGTATTCAATACGGAAGACTTGTACTTTGAGCCTACTTTGACAAAAGAAGGAGAAAACCAAGTATTAGCTATGCGCTTAAAAGCTTCTGAAACAGCGTTTTTAGAGTATCGCTACGTATTGAAACCAAATGATTATATGCTTGATTTCTCTATCCGTACACAAGGATTGAGTAAAATTGTTGACGCATCTAAAACTCCAGCGTTAAACTGGGAAATGAAAACGTACCGCAATGAGAAAAGTATTGCGTATGAAAACAGATACGTTCGTTTATACTATGAACACGAAAAAGGGAAAGACAACAACCTAAGCGAATCAAGTAAAGACGATACAAAAGAATTAAAAGACGTTTCGTATATCGCATACAAACAACACTTCTTTACTTCTGTTTTATTGACAGATAAAAATTTCGAAACAGCAACATTAAATACCAAGAATTTAGTGGCTGACGAACAAGTAGATACCGTATTTACAAAACAATTTTCTAGTACAATTCCATTGAACTATAGTAATGGAGAGTTAAACTACGATATGAACTGGTATTTTGGTCCATCGGATTTCAAAATATTAAAGTCATATGAGCGCAACTTAGACAATATCGTTCCATTAGGATGGGGGATTTTCGGATGGATTAACCGTTTCTTGTTTATTCCTGTATTCGGATTATTGACTAGTTTCTTACCTTACGGTATTGGTATTATTGTATTGACGATTTTAGTTCGTTTATTCACTTCACCATTAACGTATAAATCATACGTTTCTCAAGCGAAAATGAAAATGATTCGCCCAGAAGTAAACGAATTGAACGAGAAGTTTAAAAATGACCCAATGAAGAAACAGCAAGAAACAATGAAATTGTATTCGAAAGCTGGCGTGAATCCAATGGCAGGATGTATTCCTGCACTATTGCAGATTCCAATTTTCTACTCGTTGTTTCAATTCTTCCCGTCTTCATTTGATTTAAGACAAAAGAGCTTCTTATGGGCAGATGATTTATCCTCGTATGACTCTGTGTTGCAATTGCCATTTAATATTCCTTTTTATGGTAACCACGTGAGTTTATTCCCATTATTAGCCTCAGTTGCTATTTTCTTCTATATGAAGATGACAACAGGAGATCAACAAATGGCGCAACCTACACAAGAGGGGATGCCTGATATGAGTAAGATCATGAAGATTATGATTTACGTATCTCCAATCATGATGTTATTTTTCTTTAATAACTACGCTTCGGGTCTATCGTTGTACTATTTTATCTCGAACTCCATTACAATTGGAATTATGTATGTAATTAAAAACCACATTGTAAAAGACGAAAAGATTTTAGCTACAATCGAAGAGAATAAAACGAAAAAGCGTCCACAAGGAAAATGGCAGCGAAAAATGCAAGAAATGATGGAACAAGCACAAGAACAACAACGCTTGAAAGATCAGAATAAAAAATAATACAAAAGCCTTCCCATAACGGGAAGGCTTTTTTTGTTTACCTCTTTATCCGCAATAGGATTTAGGTACAGCGTCATCTCACAAACGCTAATGGACTTCTGCTATTTCTCCTTCGTCAGAATGACAAGCTTGACTACGGCTAGGTCGTCAGCTTGTTATTTTGCTTTTTGGAAAGATAACAAGCGCTCGATTATAGGGCGAATCTACTCAGTTCCAAAAATAAAACCGTCAATTGTTTACGGTAAATCAGTAAAGAGTTTTTTGTTCACGCCATTTAAAGTGTTGGTTTTTAATGGTTTAGTAGTGTGAAAAGTATTTGTCCCCTATTTGTCCCCCTCATTTTGTCATTTTCTTATAAGAAGAATCTACTTTTGCGAAGAATTGGGTTGTGTAATACCGAATTCAAAAATGAAAACAAACTATTTTTTTGCCCCCTTACATATGAAAAAAGTTTTACTCCTTCTTTTCTTTATTTTGGTATTTATACAGCCCATTAAACTACTGGGACAACCTTATCAACCACTAATTATCGATGGTTATAATGCCGATATTATTGCTAATGGAGTTGGAGTAGTTGGGAGTTCAACTACGAATGATATCGATAGTTCAGGACATTATTTACTTGCAGAAGATTGGAAGTTAGATGCGAGTCAACCTTTGAGCGGAACAGGTTTGCCTATGAGTGGTAGTATTTCTTCTGTTCATATACTAGGAATGAAATTTCTCTTGCAAAATTACAGTGCGAATAATTCGATTCGTTTAAGTACTACTACCTCGAGTGTTACTTCTAGCTTAGGTACACCTGTAAAAACGAGAAAACTTTTTGTACTGACAACAGCTGGACTAGCAAGTACAGCGTTAGAAGTGACGGTAATCTTTGAGGATGATACCACAGAAATATTTTCAAGCCGTGTACCCGATTGGTTTAATGGAACTGCGCTGCCCGTGGTTCATAAAAATTTTGGTCGATTAACAAGAGCAAGTGTTTTAGAAAAACCAATAGATAACCCTAGACTATATCAAGTTACTTTAAATATTGGTAAACAAAATCAGCTAAAGAAAGTCAAGCAAATTAAATTTGTCCGTCCCATTACCTTTGAAGGGATTTTAAATGTTTTCGCAGTCTCAGCAGAATTGTTAGATAGTTGTCCGAGCCCTGAATTTGTTACATTTAGCAAATTAACGATGAATAGCGTAGTTGCAGCAGTCGATTTACCAGTGTTGCCGGCAACAACCTATCAATATGAATTACGTACCTCTGGTTTACCGGGGTCAGGGAATACAGGACTCGTTAAAAGTCAAAATTTTAGTGAAAGTAATAATCAGATCACTTTTACTAATTTAGCTAATGCAACAGCATATTTCTTCTATGTTCGTTCGTTTTGTTCAGATACAAACCAAGGATATTGGAAAGGACCTTTTACTTTTACAACCTTATGCAATGCTGTTAACACACCCTATAAGGTGCCGTTTGATACGGTAGATGTTCCAAATCCACCTGCTTGTACGACGATTTTAAATGCAAATGAAGATGATTATACTTGGATTACAGAAAGTAGTGCCATTGGTTTTGAAGGTTCTGTTTTGAGATACCGTTATAATCCTACTCAAGCAGCAGATGATTGGTTTTTTACCCGTGGAATTAATGTAACTAGAGGAGAAACGTATCGTTTGCGATTTAAGTATAGAGATAAAAAATTTAATGAAAAGTTACGGGTAAGCTTAGGGAAATTCGCCTATCCCGAAGCGATGACCACTGAAATTTTTAATGTGGATACAGGTGGAACGGACCAAGTAACAGATCAATTGATTGAATTTACAGCAGATGAAACGGGTGTTTTGTATATTGGTTTTCAAGTACATTCCCTTGCAGATCAGTTTTTATTTTACTTGGGTGATATTGAAGTAACGCAGTCAAGTTGCCATAGATTACTTTGGGGGTTAAGTGGATGGGTGTGTGAAGGCGGGCCAGTAACCTTGCAGGCTCAGGCTAATTATGGTACACTCCGTTGGTATGACTCGCGAACGAGTACGGAAGTTTTAGGAGAAGGCTCTACTTTTGTAACTCCACCCTTAACAGAATCAAAAAGTTACTATGTTAAATCCTATTTAGAAGATAGCAAAGGTGGTAAACAAAGTTTATCTACCAATTCCAACGATACCCAAACGAATGCAGCTTGGGGGATTTCATTTGATTTACTCGATCCAGGTACGATTAAAAGCACCACCGTATATGCCAGTCAATCGGGAAGCATCCGGGTTGCGATTCTAAATTCAAGTGGAAGAGAGGTATATGTATCAAATGCTATAGCGATTAATGCCGCAGGTCCTACTGTACCTATCACGGTCTCTTTAAATGCTGAATTAAATGCAGAAAGGGGATATAAAATGATTTTGAAGGAGGTAAATAATGCGAAGCTTTTCATTGATCAAAAGGTTCTTTTTCCGATATATGATAGCCACAATAGCTTGCGAGTAACTTCTAGTCTAACACCCGGAGAGAATCGAGCTTTCTATGCCTATTTTTTTGAACTGGTATTTCAAAGAGCATGTTCAACCTCAGGTGTTGTACTCGATGCTACAGTAGTTAAAGCAGTTGCACCTACAGTGGATCAGGCGATACAATATTTTTGTAAAAGCTCAAATCCAACATTGGCAGATATAGCTATCACAGGAACAAATATTCGCTGGTATGCAAATGAAACTGGGGGCGTTGCGTTGTCAAATACGACTCCTTTGGTACACAATATAACCTATTATGCTTCTCAATTTCTCTATGCTTGTGAAAGTCCAAGGCGTACTGCCGTAAAAGTAGTCGTAGAAGAAGCTCGTCTTCAGACAACAGGAATCAATGTGCATTATAATTATGGAACCGATTCACAAACGGTTGGAACTAGCATTTATAATGCAGTAGGTACAACAGAGTTGCAATGGTACACAGAGGAGACTGGAGGATTACCCGTTGACACGCCAGCATTTGCTGACTTAGCTGTAGGAAATTATGACTATTGGGTGAGTGGAGTAGTAAATGGTTGTGAGAGTATAAGAAGTCATATCAGTCTGACTATACGTCCTTTGTCTATATGGGTTACTGCACAACCTACTAGAAAAGTGTATGGGGAGGAGGATCCTACTTTGTTATATCGTGTTAGTGGGTTAGTTAATAATGATCAACTAACGGGGGCTTTAACCCGTGCTCCAGGAGAAGAAGTTGGTACTTATGTAATTAGCAAAGGAACCTTGGCTGCTTCGGCTAATTATATACTGAATGTGGATAATGCGAACTTTAGGATTCTTCCAGCAACATTAACGGTAACAGCGGCGGATAAAACCAAAGTATATGGTGAGGAAGATCCAGCGTTTACCTATACCGTTACTGGATTTAAACGCGATGAAGAAGCAACTGCTGTTTTAAGTGGAAACTTAACCCGCGAGTTGGGTGAAGGGATCGGAAACTATGAAATCAGACAAGGAAGTTTAGCTGCTACGGCCAATTATGAAATAGAGTATCATAAAGCTGATCTTGAAATTACGCCTACTGTTTTAACGGTAACAGCACAACCCTTAGGAAAAGTATATGGAGATATCGATCCACACTTAACCTATGCGGTTTCTGGATTAAAATCGGGAGATTCAGTGGCTAGTGCTTTACGTGGAAGTTTAACCCGTACGGGAGATGAAGCGGTTGGGAATTATACGATTGCTCAAGGAACGTTAGAAACTACCGCCAATTATAAACTCGTGTTTGAAGAAGCTAATTTTGAAATTACCCCTGCTGTTTTAACGGTAACGGCTCATCCTCAAACGAAAGTTTACGGGGATGCTGATCCTGAATTGATCTACCTTGTTTCGGGGTTGAAAAACAACGAGCAACAAACGAATATACTAACAGGTATACTATCTCGTGATGGTGATGAGAATGTGGGTTCGCACGCCATTAATCAAGGTACTATACAAGCATCAACCAATTATACTTTGGATTTTCAATCTGCGAATCTTACAATTTTCCCTGCTTTACTAACAATCCAAGCAGAGGCGAAAACCAAAGTATACGGGGGTGCTGATCCTGAACTAACTTATCTTGTTTCGGGGTTGAAAAACAACGAGCAACAAACGAATATTATAACAGGTATACTATCTCGTAATGGTGGTGAGAATGTGGGTTCGCACGCCATTAATCAAGGTACTATACAAGCATCTACCAATTATACTTTGGATTTTCAATCTGCGAATCTTACGATTTTGCCTGCTTTACTAACAATCCAAGCAGAAGCGAAAACCAAAGTATACGGGGATGCTGATCCTGCACTGACTTATCTTGTTTCGGGGTTGAAAAACAACGAACAGCAAACGAATATAATAACAGGTATACTATCTCGTGATGGTGGTGAGAATGTGGGTTCGCACGCCATTAATCAAGGTACTATACAAGCATCTACCAATTATACTTTGGATTTTCAATCTGCGAATCTTACGATTATCCCTGCTTTACTAACGATTAATGCAGAAGCGAAAACCAAAGTATACGGGGATGCTGATCCTGTGCTGACTTATCTTGTTTCGGGGTTGAAAAACAACGACCAACAAACGAATATTATAACAGGTATACTATCTCGTGATGGTGGTGAGAATGTGGGTTCGCACGCCATTAATCAAGGTACTATACAAGCATCAACCAATTATACTTTGGATTTTCAATCTGCGAATCTTACGATTATCCCTGCTTTACTAACGATTAATGCAGAAGCGAAAACCAAAGTATACGGGGATGCTGATCCTGTGCTGACTTATCTCGTTTCGGGGTTGAAAAACAACGAACAACAAACGAATATTATATCAGGTGTATTGTCTCGAGATAGTGGAAATAATGTGGGCGTTTACATTATTAATCAAGGCAATATACAAGCATCAACCAATTATACTTTGGACTTTCACTCGGCCAATCTAATTATTACACCTGCTTTACTAACGATCAAAGCAGAGGCGAAAACCAAAGTATACGGTGATGCTGATCCTATATTGACGTATCAGGTAATTGGATTAAAAGGCCAAGATAGAGTAACAACAGTGCTGACGGGTAATCTTTCGCGTCAAGCAGGTGACAATGTAGGAATTTACCCAATTCGACGAGGAAATATACAAGTAGGTCCAAACTATACTTTTTTGTTTGAGGAAGCTCAACTTACAATATCACCCGCAGAGTTGAAGATTCATCCAATGATAGGTCAACAGAAAAAATATGGAGAAACGGATCCTATTTTTGAATTTACTGTTACAGGTTTGCAACATCACGATACCATGACAACGGCAATGACTGGTAGATTAGAACGAGTGAGTGGAGAAAATGTCAATCATTATGCGTATCGATTGGATGGCTTACAAGCGGTAGCGATGAATTATAACTTGACCTTGGATACACAAGAAAAATTTGAAATCACCCCCGCTCTTTTACAAGTTGTGGCGGATGCAAATCAGTTCAAGCGATTCGGAGAAACCGATCCTGTATTCCGTTACCAAGTGACGGGATTACAACGTGGGGATTTTGCCCTGCAAGCGGTGACTGGACAATTAACTCGTGTAGCAGGAGAGGCAGTGGGACAATATGCTATAGAGCAAGGAAGTTTAATTGCTAGAGCCAATTATGCGATTGATTCCTTTACTCAGGCAACTTTTGAAATAAAGAAAAACACAATCAAAGGTTTGACCTTACCTGCTCAAACTTTTGTCTATGATGGTCAGTATAAACAGTTGCAAATACAAGGGAATATTGAACCTCAAGCAACTGTTGTTTATGCGAATAACAATCAAACACAGGTGGGACGATATACCATTATGGCTACTGTCGATTATGGATCTAATTATGAAATTTTGACCTTGCAAAGTGTGTTGACAATCACGAAGGCAGAGCAGAATATTTCTTGGAATCAAGTCTCGGAAGTTGTAGTAGAAGATACACCTACATTGCATTTAACAGCAAGAGCAAGCTCCGACCTTCCCGTTTCTTATGCGATTGAAAATGAATCTGATAGAGCGGTAGCAAGTGTGGATGAATCAGGTCTCGTGCGCTTTTTACAACCTGGATTTGTTACAATAACAGCCAATCAACAGGGGGATGCTAATTTTAATTCTGCTAAAGCTGTATCTCATACAATTACAGTGAGCAGTAGAGATGCAAGTATTTGGGATTTGGTTGTGGATGGTACTTCCTACGGTAAAATAGCCAAAGAAGTACATATCGTCTTGGGATGCGAAACGCAACAAGACGAAGTAAATCTGAAGATTCACACCCAAGAAGGAGCTGAAGTTAGTCCCGCTAATTCTATTGTAATCCCAGTGAAGGATTATGGAATTTATGAACAATTGATTACGGTTCAATCGCAAAATAAACAAGTGACAGAAACCTATAAGATTGTCATTGACAAGCGCATTCCTACTGAAAATCTTGTGATACAGAAATACGATAATGTGTTGTTGGTGAATAACAACAAACAAACCAATGGCGGTTACGTTTTCAAAGCATATCGATGGTTTAAAAATGGAGCCCTACTAAGTGAAAAACAAGCGTATTCTGCCGGAGACAATTTTGGTGCAACTTTAGATCCTAAAGCTGAATATCAAGTAGAATTGACGTTGCATAATGGCAAGAAAATAAGAAGCTGTCCGATTATAATAAAAGGTAAAGCAACGTCCAATTGGGCTGTATATCCCAATCCAGTACAAAAAAGTCAGTGGTTATATGTGCAAATGGACGAAGCCAAAAAGCAAGAGGTTCAGTATATGATATACAGTATCAAAGGACAGTTGATAAAACGCGGTACTTTAGAAGGCGATCATACAGGTATTGAAATTCCAACTACAGTAGCCTCGGGTTCTTATTTCCTTATTCTGAAAACCCAAGAAACACAACAAGGGGTACAATTTATCATCCAGTAGGGAACTATAATGATTCGTTCCTCTAGAGTTGAGTATTTTAAAAACAAACTAGTTGCAAGAACACATGAAGCTAAAACTATATATCGCGTTAGTAGGAATTTTAAGCAGTGGATTTTCTACCATACAAGCACAATTCAAGTCTTATTATTATCCTGATCACGAGATAGGTATTAATCTAAAGGCAGGATGGAATCAAGCCTATGGCAGCTTGCCACAAGGAATAGGAAGCGATAGGGCTTTTACCATGGCTTTTGGTCTTCAGTATGATTATTATGTTAGTCCCACGTGGAGTTTGGGAATTGGGGGACAGTACGCCATGCAAACGACTAATTTCTCAGGAACCAATTTAAAAGGAAAAAGATCGTATATCGATACTGAAAATGATACGTTTACTTTTAGTTATCTCGGTAAAAAATACAAAGAAGAGTGGAAAGTCAATCAGTTTAATTTACCTTTAACTGTGCAGTATGTCGGAAAGGGAGAAACGAGCTTATACGTTCGTACAGGGATACAGTTTTCCGTGATAATGAGTTCAAAGACAACCTTAACCTGGAACAACTTAACAGCCGAAGGATATTTTCCTCAATACAATGTCGTTTTTGATCATCCTTGGTTTGCTGGATTTGGCGATAAGGAGAAAATGGAATCAAAACCCAAGCTTGATTTAAAAAATAGATGGGCGTGGATTGCAGAAGTCGGCGTGAAGCACAACCTAAAATCCAATCAAAATTTATATGTAGGTGTTTATTTGGATTTGGGATTGAATAACCAAAGCCCCGCTGTTTCTACTACTAAAGAGGACTTAATTACGTATAAACCCGAACTGGATAACGCAATTGAGTTTAATAGTATCCAACAGCAGTCAGCAGCTGTATTTAAAAATTACAGTGTTGGTATTCAACTGAGATATGGCATCGGATTGTAAAGATAGTGCAACAGCAAATGATGAAATATAGTGTAACCATTCCTTATAGGAGTGGTTTTTTTTATACCTCTCCTTTAGATTGAAAAAGAAAACTATTTCGCATTACTTCTTAATACAACTGTAAAATCGTATTAGATTCATTCATTTCTCCGTACCTTTGCCTCTAAGTTTTTTTTATTATGAAAAGAGTAGTAGTAGGACTTTCAGGAGGGGTAGACTCAAGTGTTGCCGCTTATTTATTGAAAGAACAAGGATACGAAGTCATCGGATTATTCATGAAAAATTGGCATGATGATACCGTTACAATTTCGAATGAGTGTCCGTGGCTAGAAGATAGCAATGACGCTCTGATGGTTGCCGAAAAGTTGGGCATCCCTTTTCAAACCGTGGATTTAAGTGAACAATATAAGGAGAAGATTGTAGATTATATGTTTAAGGAGTACGAAAATGGTCGTACCCCAAATCCCGACGTATTGTGCAATAGAGAAATTAAGTTTGATGTTTTTATGAAAATTGCCTTAGAGCTAGGTGCAGATTATGTAGCTACAGGGCATTATTGTAGAAAAGCGGAAGAAGAAGTGGTATTGGAAGATGGAACTTCTCAAACGGTTTATAAATTAATGGCAGGAGTGGATCCTTCAAAAGATCAATCGTACTTTTTATGTCAATTATCTCAAGAACAATTAGCGAAGGCTTTATTTCCAGTAGGGGAATTATACAAATCTAAGGTAAGAGAAATTGCAGCAGAAGCAGACTTAATTACAGCAGAGAAAAAAGATTCCCAAGGGTTGTGCTTCATTGGAAAAGTGCGTTTGCCTGAATTCTTACAACAACAATTAAAGCCCAAAGCGGGGTTTATCTATGAAATAGCGAAAGATGCACCTCTTTTTTCAACAGGTGGAGCAGTGACCTATTCATCTCTAGAGGAGGAATTGTATGCAGAAGCTAAAGCCTTTCACTATACACCCGAAATGGGTAAAAAAGTAGGGGATCACTACGGCGCGCATTATTTTACAACCGGGCAACGCAAAGGATTAAATGTAGGAGGAACAGTAGAACCGTTATTTGTTATTGCAACAGATGTAACAAATAATATTATTTATACAGGACAAGGCAATCAACATCCCGGATTATTTCACAGCACACTATTTGTACAAGAACACGAAATTCACTGGATTCGCGAAGACATGCAATTACAACCTGGTCAAACGATGCGCATTAAAGCGCGTATTCGCTATCGTCAACCGCTGCAAGAAGCAACGCTGTACAAGATGGAAAAAGGACTGTATGTTCGCTTTGACGAGCCTCAATCTGCGATAACTGAAGGACAATTCGTATCTTGGCATATAGAGGAAGAATTAATAGGCTCTGGAGTTATTTCCAAAGTAGAATAAATAAGAAAATAGACACATGGGACAAAATAGGATAACTGCTCTTTTTGGTATACAATACCCCATCATACAAGGGGGAATGGTTTGGAATAGTGGCTATAAACTCGCTAGTGCTGTAAGCAATGCGGGCGGATTAGGATTATTAGGAGCAGGATCTATGTATCCCGATGTTTTGAGATCCCATATTCAGAAGTGTAAACAAGCCACAGACAAACCGTTTGGGGTTAATGTATCCTTGCTTTATCCAGATCTTCAGGAAGTAATGGATATTATTGTAGAAGAAGGGATTAAAATCGTATTTACTTCTGCGGGAAATCCTAAACTATGGACGCCTTTTTTAAAAGCACACGGTATTACCGTAGTGCATGTCATTAGCTCCTCTAAGTTTGCTCTAAAAGCGCAAGAAGCAGGTGTTGATGCTATTGTCGCAGAGGGATTTGAAGCGGGAGGACACAACGGAAGAGAAGAAACGACCACGTTTACTCTAATTCCAATGGTTCACGCAAAGGTCAATATTCCGGTAATCGCTGCAGGTGGAATTGCAACGGGTAAGGGAATGTTAGCCGCTATGATTCTCGGAGCAGAGGGCGTGCAAATGGGAACGCGTTTTATTGCTTCTATAGAAAGCTCTGCGCACAGCGATTTCAAAAATAGAGTGGTTCAAGTCGAGGAGGGGGATACCATTGTTACCCTAAAAGAATTAGCTCCCGTGCGATTGATCAAGAACGAGTTTTATCAAGGCATTGAAAATTTATATGCAAATGGAGCTAAAAAGGATGAATTGAAAACCTATTTGGGTAAAGGACGATCAAAAAAAGGAATGTTTGAAGGCAATTTGGTAGACGGAGAATTAGAGGCTGGTCAAATAGCAGGATTAATTCACAGCATCGAGCCAGTTGCACAAATTATCGATACAATTATGAGTGAATTTAGAGTAGCTCAACAAGAAAAGTTCAACTTCTAAAGGGAATTAGCCCCTAATAAAAGGGGAGGATTTACTGAGAATTGAAGGAATTTTTTTATATTATTCCAAAAACCATGCGAATTTTGAATAAAAAGTTCGGATGGTTTTTTGGTATATACTAATAATCCTTTATTTTTATAGGAAGTAAAATAAATTAAAAAAACGATACACTACATATGAGTTATTATAAAATAGAAAACCTTGAACAGTATTTTAAACACTATAAAAAATCTGTACGAGAACCGAGAAAATTTTGGAGTAAGATTGCAGAGGAAAATTTTGTATGGTACCAAGTATGGGATAAGGTTTTTCAGTTTGACATGGAAGAATCTAAATTTGAATGGTTCGTCAATGCAAAATTAAATATTGTAAAAAACTGCGTAGATCGTCATTTGGCGAAAAGAGGAGAAAAACCGGCGATTATTTTTGAACCAAATAATCCAGAAGAAACGGCTCAAATAATTACGTATAACGATTTGTTTAATCGCGTTTGTAAAATGGCAAACGTTCTAAAAGAACAAGGAGTAAAAAAAGGAGATCGCGTTTGTATTTATTTACCCATGATTCCTGAATTAGCAGTAGCGATGTTGGCTTGTGCTCGAATTGGAGCTATTCACAGCGTGATTTTTGCTGGGTTTTCATCTTCAGCCGTAAGTAAGCGTATTAATGATGCAGATTGTCATTATGTAATTACTTCGGATGGAAGTTTTAGAGGAAGTAAAACAATTCCGTTAAAGCCAATTATTGACGATGCGTTAAAATCGTGTCCTTCAGTACAACAGGTATTAGTAGTAGCACGCACAGGCGCTGAAACAGCGATGCAAGAGGGTAGAGATATTTGGTTGAATCCCTTGTTAGAAGCTGCTTCAACGAATCATGTAGCACAAGTGATGGATGCAGAAGATCCGTTGTTTATTCTCTATACCTCAGGCTCTACAGGAATGCCGAAGGGAATGGTTCATACCACTGCAGGGTATATGGTACAAACGGCCTATTCGTTTAAAAATATCTTTGATTATAAAGACGATGATATTTTTTGGTGTACTGCAGATTGTGGTTGGATCACAGGACATTCCTATATTGTATACGGCCCCTTGTTAAACGGAGCAACTACTGTGATGTTTGAAGGAGTGCCAACGTATCCAAATCCAAGTCGATTCTGGGATATTATTGATAAATATAAGGTAACGCAGTTCTATACTGCTCCGACGGCTATTCGTTCGTTGATGACGGAAGACTATAAATATGTAAATGCACATGATTTATCCAGCCTACGCGTAATTGGATCTGTAGGAGAGCCAATCAATGAGGAAGCTTGGCACTGGTATAATGACCATGTAGGAAAGAAAAAATGCCCTATTGTTGATACGTGGTGGCAAACGGAAACAGGAAGTATTCTCATTTCTCCGTTGCCGTTTATTACCCCAACTAAACCGACCTATGCAACCTTGCCTTTACCAGGCATTCAAGCCGTGTTGATGGATGAAAAACGCAATGAAATCGACGATAACCAAATCGATGGTTCACTGTGTATTAAATTCCCTTGGCCTTCAATGGCACGAACAATTTGGGGAGATCACCAACGATATAAAGACACCTATTTTAGTCAATTTCCAGGTAAATATTTTACAGGTGATGGAGCATTGCGCGATGAAGTAGGTTATTATCGAATTACAGGACGTGCAGATGATGTGGTTATTGTTTCTGGACATAATCTTGGTACAGCTCCAATTGAAGATGCAATTAATGAGCATCCAGCAGTAGCAGAAAGTGCCGTGGTTGGATACAAACACGAAATCAAAGGAAATGCACTATATGGATTTATTACATTAAAAGTAGAAGGAGAATATAGAGATAGAGAAAATGTAAAAAAAGAAATCAATCAGTATATCAGCAGCCATATAGGACCAATTGCCAAATTAGATAAAATCCAGTTTGTTGAAAGTTTGCCAAAAACACGATCAGGAAAAATTATGCGTCGTATTTTGCGCTCTATTGCAGATGGGGAAACCAAAGATTTTGGTGATGTTTCAACACTCATTAACCCTGAGGTAATTGATGATATTAAAGAAGCTAAAATATAAAGACATCCAATCTTTTTAATTACAAAAAAACAGTGGTATAGAGCATTACCACTGTTTTTTTTTCTATAAAAGGATGCTAGATGATTTAAATGTTTAAGGTAAGTTTTAATGAAATAATTTTGATAAAAAGACTGTTAATTAATAAAATAGGTGTTTATTCCTAGTGTTTTTTACCTATTGTAAGGTGTGTTTATTTGTTTATTGTTAATAAATAAAAAAACGATATAGGTGTTTATTCTATATTTTCGTTCTTTTTTACTTATTTTTTGTGATTCTTGAACCTGTGAATTTTAGGTCATTTCAGTAAGATAGACTTGTTTGTTGAAAAAAATATTTTTTTTTGAAGCGCTGCTTTTCGCAAGTATCTAAAATAGCTGTATTAATTGATAATAATTCAATACAAGACAGTTTTGGTTTGTAGCGTTCTTTTTCTTTTGGTGTTTTTTGATTGATAATTAGTATTAAGTTTGATAAAATATTGATTAAAAGTTACAATCTGATTAGAAAAGTTATGCGTTATGCGCGTTGTTTACAACTTGTTTTCCAACTGTCCAAGTTAGCACATAAACTGAGTATCAGGTCAATAGACGCAGTGAATTTATCATCGTCGCCCTGTAAGCCCTGCAACAAAATTAGCCAATAGTCGCAATGAGAATCTTTTTAAATCTATTTTGAAAAGAAAGTGTATTCAGCTGTTCTACCCCTTGAACAGCTGAATTTTTTTACTACTTACTTGTAGGAAATAAGGTGATTTTGTTTTATTTGTTATTTTAATTTAAATAAATGCGTTAAATCATTATTTTTGTATTTGTATCGGTTTTTTTATTTAAATTTATGTAAAAAAAATGATTTATAATGAAAAATGATGTTTTTGATAACTATGCTTTATATGATGCCAGTGGAAATAAATACGATTTTATGTTTATGGAAATTGATCAAGTCTTGCAATTGGGGACTGCTTCTTTTTCTGCATTAAATCAACACGATTTTTTTAAGGTTATTTATATTACAGAAGGAGAAGGAGTGTATTATGCCGATTTACAAGCGTTTGAGTTGAAGAAGGGCGACATCTGTTTTGTAGGCGATTTTCAACAACAACGTTGGAGTGTAAATAGGAGTATTAAAGGCTATATCATCCATTTTAAATTCGCTTTTTTAACCAAGTTCATTTCCAATCACTTTTTTGTACAAGAACTCGCCTTTTTCAATCAATTTACCGTACATAATTTGTTGGAAAATCACACATTAGGCAATCGAGTAGAACATGCCATTCAAAGTATTTTACATGAATTAAAACTTGAGATAAATAAGGATATTGACTTAATACGCATTTACTTACTAGAAATATTATTAATATCTAAGCGAGAGATTGATCGAAAAAATCAAGTTAAAACTGAACGTGTTAATTCCAATATACTTGTCGAGCAATTTGAACAACTCATCGAAAATCATTTTTGCGAATATAAATTTCCAAAAGAATACGCCAAGCACTTAAGAGTAACGCCAAATTATTTGAATAGTATTTGTAGAAAAATGAAGGATAAGTCAGCGGGAGATTTGATTCGCGATCGTATTTTAGTAGAGAGTAAAAGACTTTTGACGACGACAAATTTATCAGCTAGTGAAATTGCCTATCGGTTGAATTTTAAAGATAGTTCTTACTTTACGCGTTTTTTTAAAAAATATGTGGATCTGACTCCAGATGAATACAGAAAAAAGCACTAGGTAAGAATTAGGGATACTAGGAAGGAACAAAAAAATAAAAGCGAAACAGTTTGATCAACGTTTCGCTCTTTGTATTTTATTCTTCTTCAGTTAAGAAATCAGTTAAAATTTCTTGCATTTCTGCTATAGCAACGATTTGAGTATCAGGGTGCTCTTTTAGCCAAGTTGCGTTTAGTTGTACAAGATCTTCTGTGATGGTTTGAAACCCAATGTCTTCTAATGCTTGACTGATAGCATCCTTAGGTGTATGAGGGGAAGCTAAAAATTTAGCCAATTTAATTTTGCTGAACAATTTCATCTGGCGCATTTGTTTTTCAAAATATGCGAGATGCTCTAGTGCAGCCATAGCTGTTAAGCCTGCATGCACAATGTCTACAATGTCACTGTCCCATTGCGTTTTATGAATAAAAGAAGCTAGGCCTTCATTTTTCACTGTATTGTAATAATAATCCACACAATAACTAGCAAAAGCATCAGGATGTAGTTCATCATCACCAACTTCTGAATTTCGCAAGTAGTTGATAACGGATATGTTGGAGTTTAGTATTGCAAGAGCAGTATGGCTTGCCATAGCGTCTTCGGATATTAAAATGGCTGAAAATTCTCTCATGGTACATTAAATTGAACGGCAAAGGTAAATAAGTCTGTATGGAATTCATAATCTGTTTTCCTCGATTTTCGTTCGAATTGTAACAGATTATAGCGGTTTGGTTGGCTCATGGCAGTATATTATTTATTTATAGGAAAAGCTTCCCAGTTTTAAGGCGCTTTTAGTCTTTTCATAACCTGAGGGTAATACTAGGCTAATAGTAAACCCCTTGTTTTGCATCTGCAATTTAAATGTAATCATATGCGAAAAGTTATAGGAATACTCTTGTGCTTGCAATCGTTTTGTATTGTAGCACAAACGGATAAGAAAATGAGTTATCACGAGATAGACCCTCCTTTTTATAGAGTGGATACCTTGAAGTACAAAGACTTACCAAGCGGTGTGAAACATACGGGTAGACACAGTGCTGGTTTATATGTTGATTTTAAAACGAATTCGAAGAGCATTAAAGCGAGCTGGTGTGTGAATCCTGCTCCTGCTTTTTCATATTTGAGTGAGGTAAACCGAAGAGGGTTAGATTTATATGCCAAAGTAGAGGGTGTTTATCAATATGTTCGTTCTGGATTTCCCGATACAGTTAAGGATTGTACAGAAGCAGTAATTATCGATCAACTGACAGGGGAAGAACGAGAGTATCGATTATACTTTCCCGTTTATAGTGAACTAGCAACCCTGCAAATTGGAGTAGAAGAAGAGGCTACGTTTCAAGAAACTCCTACTACTTACAAGAAGCGTGTTTTAGTTTATGGTTCTAGTATTGCACAAGGAGCCTCAGCTAGTAGACCTGGGATGGCATATCCCGCACAATTGGAACGAAAATTAGGGCATGAATTTTTAAATTACGGTTTTGGTGGAAGTGCGAAGATGGAAGCTTCTGTTGCTGAACTTTTGGCGGATATTCCCGCAGTGGATCTATTGATTATGGACTGTGTACCCAATAGTTCTGTAGCAGAGATTAAACAGCGTACAGCTGCTTTTGTTGCGATTTATCGAAAGAAAAATCCACAAGTGCCTATTGTGATGATTCCTTCTGTAATTCGCGAAGTAGGTTATTTTAATACCGTTATTGGCCAAAGAGTTACTGCTCAGAATCAGCAATTTAGAATAGAATATGAAGCTTTGATTAAAGAAGGGGTTCAAAATATTTATTATCTTGATGTGGAACACTTACTGGGTACAGATCACGAAGGTACTTCTGATGGTGTTCATCCGACCGACCTCGGTTTTGCCCGATGGATTGAAACGGTGCAACCGCATCTTGAGCAGGTGTTTAATCGTTATTTTTAATCGATGACTCGATTCAATACAAAAACGCCAGGCCTACTCTTTCTGTGTATGCTTTTTATGGTTGTAAGTTGCAAAAGCGGGATTAAAGGCGAATCATCCATTTTATTAAAAGAAGAAGCAAGGTGGACACGCCAACAGATTGTTGATGATTTAGTGCTGTATAGTTGGGTAGGGCACTATTATGAGCCTTATGATTCTTATCAAACCATTCGCGTATTGGCTTTGCCTAAGAAAAGTAAAACCTTGCGATTGGAGTTGTTTGATATTTTGCCTGAAGATAGCCTATCGCAAGCGGTAACGATTGATTCTTCTATTGTAGCAGCTATCAATGGAACGTATTTTGAAAAAGGATTGACTCGTGGAAGTTCAACGGCCTATTTGAAAATCAATACCATATTGATAGACAGTGTTGAAGTAGATGCAGCGCATCAGTTTGGATGGAAGCACGAAGGAGCGTTGGCGTTTACAAAAGATCAGATGAAAATTATTAGAGGAAATAATCAAGTGTATGGCAAGGCTAAAGAAGAAAATATAATATCAGGCTCCCCAATTTTGATTGAAGAAGGAAAGCCCGTGGGCGCTCATTTTGTCAAATCTCCAACTCGCGATTTACATCAACTGCATTATGAAAATCCCGAACGTCATCAGGGAGTTCGACATCCTCGTACAGCTATTGCTTTGACAGAAAAGGAAGTATTATTAATCACCGTAGATGGTCGAAGCTCCGTTGCTGCTGGAATGAGTGCAAAGGAATTGACCGAATTTATTCAAACGTATTTTCCTGTTCAAGAGGCATTGAATATAGATGGAGGAGGATCAACAACCATGTGGATAGCAACCACAAAAGTACCTCAGGTTAATGGGGTGGTTAATTATCCTTCGGACAATCGGAAACAAGATCATTTGGGACAACGACTATTGCGCAATGCTTTGGTCGTTAAAAAGATAAACTAGCGGGTTGATTACATAAAAATAAAAGGCGTATTTCTCAAAGAAATACGCCTTTTATTTTATAGTGAACCGTAATTAAAGCTTACGTCTTTTCATTTCTGTTTCAATCAAATCTAATTCGCGGTTTGTTTGTCCTTTTACTGAGGTGTTTTCTTGTGCACGTCGAATTAAGTACGGAATTACATCGCGTACAGGTCCAAAAGGAAGGTATTTTGCTACGTTATAATTCGCTTTGGCTAAGTTGAAACTGATGTTATCACTCATTCCATACAACTGACCAAAGAAAAGCCTTTTATCATCATGATTAATTTGGTGTTTTTCCATCAAATCCATCACTAATTTTGAGCTGTTTTCATTGTGTGTTCCAGCGAATAGCGCCATGCAATCCATGTTTTCTAACATAAACGTTACACCAGCATCATAGTTGATATCTGTTGCGTTTTTATCCACACAAATTGGCGATTTATACCCTTTTTGTCCTGCGCGTTCTCGTTCAATCTCCATATAAGCACCGCGAACCACTTTCATTCCTATGTGGAATCCTTCCGCTTTCGCAATACCATGTAAATCTTTTAAGAACTGCAAACGATCCCAACGATACATCTGAGCTGTATTGTAAATCAATGCTTTTTCTTTGTTGTACTTGCGCATCATATCCAATACAATGGCATCAGCAGCATCCTGCATCCAGCTGTGTTCTGCGTCAATTAACAACAATACATCGTTGTCATAGGCGAATTTACACGCCATGTTAAAACGGTAAACGATGCGTTCCCATTCTTTTTCTTCTGCAGCTGTAAAGGTTTTGCCTTCTCCCTTTTTAACGAACATATCGAAACGACCAAATCCAGTTGGTTTGAAAACCGCAAATGGAATAGCATCAGGTCGTGCCTTAGCCAATTCGATCGTTTTAATCGTCATATTTAATGCCGCGTCAAACTGTTCTTCGGTTTCTTTTCCTTCTACAGAATAGTCTAATACTGACGCAACTCCGCCCTGATTGTACATGTTATCCACTACACTCAAACAGTCTTCTTCGTTTATCCCACCGCAAAAGTGGTCGAAAACCGTCGATCGGATTAATCCTGTAACCGGTAAATGAGTCTTGATGGCAAAATTAGCTAAAGAGGACCCCATTTTTACAAGTGCGGGTTTGCTAATCATTTTAAATAAAAAGTGAGCTCTTTTTAACTCCTTATTGTTCTTAAGTGCAAAAGCTACTTCTGTATTGTTAAATAAATTTTTCATTATTTGCTACTAATAACTGTTGTGCAAATATAGCTACTCTTTTAGTTTTTATTCAAAATATTTATACTTTACTTTGTATAGAAAATGAATTTAAATGATAAAAGTAGAAACAGCGGATTATCCTATTTATTTTGGAGTTGAAAGCTACGCGATTTTAGGTGACTTTTTGAACGAAAAACAATACAGTAAGTTGCTGATTTTAACAGATTCAACTTGTAACGAACTTTGTTTGCCTCATTTTTTAGCCCACCTTCCCACAGTGATTCCCTTTGAAATTATCGAGATTGAACCTGGTGAAACAGCCAAAGATCTCGCTACTTGTGAAGGAGTGTGGTCTGCCATGCTCGATTTAGAATTAGATCGGCACAGTGCGGTTATTGCCGTTGGAGGAGGTGTTGTCTCTGATTTAGGCGGATTTGTTGCTTCTGTTTATATGCGGGGTATTGATTGTTTTGTTGTGCCAACTACCTTACTGGCTATGGTTGATGCATCTGTAGGCGGAAAAACAGGAATCGATTTGAACGGAATCAAAAATAGTATAGGGAGTTTTTCGATGCCTAAACTCGTGCTGATTGATGCAACTTATTTAGATACATTAGACCCTAGAGAACTGAAATCAGGTTATGCAGAAATGCTAAAACACGGCTTAATCCACGATGAGCGTTATTTTAAGTACCTCAAAGATATCGCACAAGTCGATTTTGCCGATATTGAAACATTGATTTATCACTCAATAAAGATAAAGAGTCAAATCGTTCAAGAAGACCCAAAAGAAGTTGGATTGCGCAAGATATTGAATTTTGGACATACCGTCGGACACGCCATTGAAAGCTATTGTTTGACAAGTTCAACCCGAGAGCGCATGTTACACGGTGAAGCAATCGCAATAGGAATGATTGTAGAATCGTACATCTCAACTGTTATTTTAGGGTTAAATACCACAGTTTATCAGGAGATTAAGGAATCTATTCAATATATTTATGGAAAACAAACTTTTATCGAAACAGAGTTGGAAGAAATACTAACCTGGATGAAGTTTGATAAGAAAAATAAGGCTGGTGAAATCCGAATGGTTTTGCTGTCGAAAATAGGAGAAAGCGCTTACGACATAGAAGTGAGTAAGGACTTGATCCTGAAAGGGTTTGAAGATTATTTAAAATAGTATTGAATTTAACCCACTTTTTAAGAATTGGATTCAATATTTTGTTACATTTGCGCTCGTGAAAATAGATGTTTTATATATTAGATTATGTGTTTCGTCTCGAAGAAACATGAAGCGTTTTGTTAGAAAACAAAAGGCCAATTTCATATATACGATTATTAAATATTCAAAAGAAGCACTAAACTCCTTTCGTTTTAGACACAAGCTTCCCATTGTATTTGCCAATATTAGAGTTTGAAAAGCGGTTTCATTACCGTTTAGATTAAAATAATTAATAACTTTTAAAATTGACTTTTCAAATGAACACAAAATACGTTGATTTAATCAATCAGACTTTTTATTTCCCACAGGAGGAGTTTAAACTAAACAAAGACAACCTGCAGTTCCATAATATCGATTTAATGGGCTTAGTTGAAAAATACGGAACTCCACTGAAATTCACTTATTTGCCGAAAATATCTGACAACATCGCCAAAGCAAAAGGGATGTTTAGAAAGGCAATGGAAAAAAATAAATACAAAGGAAATTATTACTATTGCTACTGTACCAAAAGTTCTCATTTCTCTTATGTATTAAATGAAGCATTTAAAAACGATATTCACGTAGAAACGTCTTCTGCTTTTGATGTGAATATTGTGGAGAAGCTATTGGAAACAGGGAAAATAAACAAGGATACGTTCGTTATTTGTAACGGATTTAAACGTACGCAGTACATTGATAATATTGCAAACCTGATCAATAACAAACACGATAAAACAATTCCAATTATTGATAATTACGAAGAATTGGATCTTTTACAAGATCAAATTAACAAGAAATTTAAAATAGGAATTCGTATTGCATCAGAGGAATCGCCTAAATTTGAGTTTTATACTTCGCGTTTGGGTATTGGATATAAGAGTATTTTGCCTTTCTATAGAAAACAAATTGCTGAAAACCCAAAAGTAGAGCTTAAAATGCTTCACTTCTTTATTAATACAGGTATTCGCGATACGGCTTACTACTGGAATGAGCTAGTAAAATGTCTAAAAGTGTACATTACGTTGAAAAAAGAATGTCCAACTTTAGATAGTTTGAATATTGGTGGAGGTTTCCCAATCAAAGATTCTTTGGCTTTTGAATTCGATTACCAATACATGGTAGATGAAATCATCAATCAAATTAAAATCGTTTGTGAGGAAGCAGATGTAGATGTTCCGAATATCTTTACTGAATTTGGTTCGTATACTGTTGGAGAAAGTGGAGGAGCAGTCTACGAAATCTTATACCAAAAACAACAAAACGACCGTGAAAAATGGAATATGATCGACTCGTCTTTTATTACAACATTACCCGATTCTTGGGCAATTAATAAAAGATTCATTATGTTGCCAATTAACCGTTGGAATGATCCATATGAGCGTATTTTATTGGGTGGTTTAACTTGTGATAGTGATGACTACTACAATTCAGAGCAAAACTTGAATGCCATTTATTTGCCGAAATACAACAAAGAGAAGCCATTGTATATTGGATTCTTCAATACAGGAGCTTATCAAGATACGATTGGTGGATTTGGTGGTATTCACCACTGTTTAATTCCACAACCAAAACACATCTTAATTGACAAAGATGAAAATGGAATTATCGCTTCTGAATTGTTCTCTGAACAACAAACTGCAGAGGAAGTTTTGGAAATTTTAGGATACAACAAAAATAAGTAACAAATTAGTAAAATATAAAAGATTAATAAAATGAGTAAAGGACCGATTAGTCAGTTTATTGAGCATCAATATAGACATTTTAATGCAGCGGCATTAGTTGATGCTGCAAAAGGATATGAATTGCATTTAGCAGAAGGTGGAAAAATGTTGATCTCTATGGGAGGTGCAATGAGTACAGCCGAATTAGGTATTTCATTAGCAGAAATGATCCGTCAAGATAAAGTTCACTTTATCTCTTGTACAGGAGCAAACCTAGAAGAAGATGTAATGAATCTAGTAGCTCACTCTCACTATAAAAGAGTGCCAAACTACAGAGATTTAACGCCAGAGCAAGAAAGAGAGTTATTAGATAACCACTATAACCGTGTAACGGATACGTGTATTCCTGAAGAAGAAGCATTCCGTCGTTTACAAAAACACTTGGAAGATGTATGGCATGCTGCTGAAGCAAAAGGAGAGCGTTATTTCCCACACGAATTCTTATACCAAGTTGTCAATTCAGGTGTGTTAGAGCAATACTATGAAATCGATCCAAAAGATTCATGGATTGTAGCAGCGGCAGAGAAAAACTTGCCAATTGTTGTTCCAGGATGGGAAGATTCAACGTGTGGAAATATCTTTACTTCAAACGTAATTAAAGGTAAATTAAACGTTCATACAGTAAAATCAGGAATTGAGTACATGATCTTCTTGACAGAATGGTACCGTGCAAATTCAGGAGGTAAAGGAGTAGGTTTCTTCCAAATCGCAGGAGGTATTTCTGGAGATTTCCCTATTTGTGTTGTTCCAATGATGTATCAAGATTTAGAATGGGAAGATGTACCTTTCTGGGCTTATTTCTGTCAAATCTCTGATTCTACAACTTCGTACGGTTCTTATTCTGGTGCAGTGCCAAATGAGAAAATTACATGGGGTAAATTGGATATTGATACACCAAAATATGTAATCGAATCCGATGCTACAATCGTTGCACCGTTGGTATTTGCTTACATTCTAGGTCATTAATGTATAGAAAAAAAATCTCAATAAAATATTGGCATTTTATTTGTTAATTAGGATTTAGCTATTACATTTGAAAACGAAATACAATAAATAAAAAATGAAGAGAGTAATTGTTGATTACGCGAAATTAACAAACGAAATTTTGACACTTCTAGTGGAAAAATTTCCCGATGGTTATGACGATTCAGATATTATTCGTTTTAAAAATATTAAAAACGAAACTGTTGAGGCTGTTGAGGTGAGAACAGAAGACACCATCTATTTGGTTAAAGTAAGTACTAAGTTAGCAGATCGTATCGAAAATTTCGATGACGAAGATGAAGAAGATTTTGTAGATCCTGCAGATGATTCTTTAGATGCATTAAAAGACTTAGAAATCGCTGACGAAGAAGATTAACGGTTTCAGGTAATATATCATATTAGGCTATCGCATTGCGATAGCCTTTTTTTATGCGTTAATGCGAGGAGAGATAGCCAATAACTGTTTCCCCCTGGAGCGGACAAAAAAAGCGAAGAAACAGAAAGGCAGGTCGGAGCATAGGGCAATACGAAACAATTAACGTTAGCTGATTGCGCACTTCAATAAGACCATATCAATCATCTGTTTTCCATTTTCAAAGATAGGTTCCGGATAATGGTCAATGAAAAAATTTTCTCGCTTGGCGTATAGCACAAAGCCATTGCGTTCATAGAAGCGTATTTGAGCCTCTCCCGTGTCACTGGTTCCGACGATTAGCGTTTGGTAGCTTTGCTGGCGGGCTATGCTTTTAATTTGATCGATCAAATAACTCCCAATGTGCTTGTTTTGATAGGCGGTGTGAACCGCTATGTTTTTTATTTCCAGCGTTTTGTCGTCTATAGGGTAGAGGCAAAAAACAGCAATTTCTTTTTGCTCATGCCATGCGCTATAAACACGACTGTTATCTACGTATTTTTCTATAGCCTCAAGGGTTTCATCGGCCAATAGAAGTAAATCTATCGGATAGGTGTTGTCTAGAATTTCTTTAATTTGAAGTGACTCAAGTAGCATAGTAGTTGAATTTAATCTGACGCAAAAATAAGGTCTTTCCCCGATCAAAGGGAGTTGTCTCCATGAAAAGTGAAGGATATTGTTTTATTTGATGGTGTTCTTCCTTGTGGATAGAAGAATTTATGTAAAAATTGAATATATTTGCAAGCATTATAAAAAAGACAATAAGTTACTAAAAATATGAAAGCAGGTATTGTAGGATTGCCTAATGTTGGAAAATCAACATTATTTAATTGTTTATCAAACGCTAAAGCGCAAAGTGCAAACTTCCCATTCTGTACAATTGAACCTAACGTTGGTGTGGTGAACGTACCAGATCCACGTTTGTCGAAATTAGAAGAATTAGTGAATCCAGAGCGCGTTTTACCAGCAACAGTGGAAATCGTTGATATTGCAGGATTGGTAAAAGGAGCAAGTAAAGGAGAGGGATTAGGAAATCAATTTTTAGGAAATATTCGCGAGTGTAATGCGATTATCCATGTTTTGCGTTGTTTTGACAACGATAATATCGTGCACGTAGATGGAAAAGTAAATCCAATTCGCGACAAAGAAACAATTGATATTGAGTTGCAGTTAAAGGATCTAGATACAGTTGAAAAACGTTTAGAGAAAGTAAAAAAAGCAGCCAAAACAGGAAATAAAGAAGCGCAAGTAGAAGCGGACTTATTAGAGCGAATCAGAGAGAACTTGTTAGCAGGTAAATCGGCTCGTGTGGTTGAAGCAAAAAATCAAGACGAAGTAGAGCTATTAGAAGCTTTTCAGTTGATTACAAGCAAGCCTGTTTTATATGTATGTAACGTAGATGAAGGAGCAGCTGTAAATGGAAATGACTATGTAGAGCAAGTAAAAGAGCTGGTAAAAGATGAAAATGCAGAAGTAATTGTTTTAGCCGTTGGAACGGAAGCAGATATTACGGAATTAGAAACATTCGAAGAGCGTCAGATGTTCTTAGAAGATTTGGGTTTACAAGAGCCTGGATCATCTAAGTTAATCCGTTCGGCCTATCAATTGCTTAAATTGCAAACGTACTTCACAGCAGGAGTGAAAGAAGTAAGAGCTTGGACGATTAATGTTGGCGATACAGCACCGCAAGCAGCAGGTGTTATCCATTCCGATTTTGAAAAAGGATTTATTCGCGCAGAAGTTATTGCATATGATGATTATGTGGCGTTTGGTTCGGAAGCAAAAGTAAAAGAAGCAGGAAAATTAAGAGTAGAAGGAAAAGAATATATCGTTAAAGATGGTGATGTAATGCATTTCCGTTTTAACGTATAAGGATATTTTATGCTATAAATATTGAAGAGAGGTTGATTTTAACCTCTCTTTTTTTGTATATTTATTTTTATTTTAATAGGTTATGAGCAAAAAAGCAGCAACGTTTTTGGCGCGTTTTTTCTTGTGTCTTTTTACGTTGGTCATCGGGTATGTTGGCGTTTTTTACGCCTTGTCTTTTGTGTCTACACCTGTGGAAGTGAGGGAGTTAAGTGCAGATGAAGAACCAATCATCATTTATTTATCGACCAATGGTGTACATACGGATTTTGTAGTACCTGTTACTACAGAAGTGATGGATTGGAAGACAAAATTTACCTTGCCTACATCGCAAGTGAAATGGCTTGCTTTTGGTTGGGGAGATCAGGGATTCTATCTGAATACACCCAATTGGAGTGATTTACAAATGTCAACCGCCTTAGCGGCACTGTCTGGTAGAGGAGCTTCAGCCATGCATGTTACGGCTTATCCTTCGTTTACGGTAGATTCAGATGCGGTTGAACTGTTGCTTTCGCCTAAGGAATATCGGGAACTGGTGCTGTATATTGATCATACGTTTCAAAAGAATGAGGGGCTTTACCAGCGAATAGAAACCAGCGCTTATGGACCGTATGATGCATTTTATCAGGCAAAAGGAAGTTATAGTTTATTCTATACTTGCAATACCTGGGTGAATCAAGGATTAAAACGAATAAATCAAAAAGCTGCTTTGTGGACTTTACATGACCAAGGCATATTCAGACATTATAAATAATACTATGTTACAAAATATACCCTATAAGAAGATTGGTGAATTACTTAAAAAATCAGTGATTGACTTTTTGGATGATAGAGCAACAAAATTTAGTGCCGCCTTGTCGTATTATACGATTTTTGCACTGCCTCCTTTAATTATTTTGATTATTTCAGCTTCTGGATTCTTCCTAGAAGAAAAAGATGTTTCGGCTTTCTTTTATCAGCAAATTGGAGATTTAGTTGGGCCGAATACAGCGAAAGAGGTGGAGGGAGCAATGAATAATGTAACGGTTAATCGCTCGGGGGTTTTGCCAACGATTATTGGAATCGTGATGCTGCTTTTTACAGCTTCTAGTGTGTTTGCCGAAATACAAAGTTCCATAGATTATATCTGGGGTTTTGTTGCTAAACCAGATAAAAGTATCATCCGAATGGTCAAAAATCGATTGCTCTCTTTTGCGATGATCGCCTCCGTTGGTTTTTTGCTTTTGGTGAGCTTGTTAGTCAATTCCTTAGCGAGTCTCTTGTATGAATATTTAGCCACGCTGTTTGCTGAATCAACGATTCATCTAGTGAAATTACTGAATAATGCAATTGTTTTTGGGGTAATTACCTTGCTTTTTATGCTTATATTCAAAACGTTACCTAGTGGTAAGATTCGAATAAAAGATGCCTTTGTTGGCGCTGCGTTTACTGCTGTTTTATTCATGGTGGGGAAATTTGGGATTGGTTTCTATTTGGGAACAACAGCCACTTCATCCTTATATGGTGCAGCGGGTTCCATTATTGTGATGCTAATTTGGATTTATTATTCCGCAATGATTTTGTATTTTGGCGCGGAGTTTACTAAAAATTATGCGTTAATGTTTGGTCAAAAAATCAGACCAGGAGAATTTTCTTTGGAAATTGATAAAAATGCCATTAAAAAGGTAGAAGAAGAGGAGCTTTAGCGGTCAAAAAAACGGTATTTACAAATTTTTATAATTTTTATTTTAGCTTAAATAGTAGTATTTTAGCGCAAATTCCAACAATTTATATGCAAAATCAAAATCAGTATACTGAAGACAATATTCGTTCTTTAGATTGGAAAGAGCATATCCGTATGCGTCCGGGTATGTATATCGGTAAGCTTGGTGATGGGTCGTCTCCTGATGATGGTATTTATATCCTGATTAAGGAAGTAATTGACAATAGTATTGATGAGTTTGTGATGGGCACAGGAAAAACTATTGAAGTTACCTTAAAAGACAAAATGGTTACCGTTCGTGACTTCGGTCGTGGAATTCCCCTTGGAAAGGTAATCGACGTTGTTTCGAAAATGAATACCGGAGGTAAGTACGATTCAAAAGCATTTAAAAAATCAGTTGGTTTAAATGGAGTAGGTACCAAAGCAGTGAATGCTTTGTCTAATTATTTCCGCGTTGTTTCGGTTCGAGATAACCAACAAAAAGCAGCAGATTTCTCCGCTGGTGATTTAGTTAACGAAGAAGAACTAGTTGAAACAACCAAACGCAAAGGAACCAAAGTGTCCTTTATTGCGGATGAAAAAATATTCAAGAATTACAAGTACCGTAAAGAGTATATCGAACGTATGCTCAAAAATTACTGTTACCTGAATAAAGGGTTAACCATTATCTTCAATGGTGAAAAATTCTATTCAGAAAACGGGTTAATGGACTTGTTAAATGAAAATATCGATACCGAAGATCAAGTGTATCCAATCATTCACCTAACAGGGGATGATATTGAAGTAGCGATTACCCATAGTAAAACACAGTATTCAGAAGAATATTATTCTTTCGTTAACGGGCAAAATACCACGCAAGGAGGAACCCATTTGGGAGCTTTTAGAGAGGCTTTAGTGCGTACATTGAAGGAGTTTTACAATAAAAACTTTGAGGCTTCGGATATTAGAAAATCCATTGTAGCCGCTATTTCCGTAAAGGTAGAAGAACCGGTGTTTGAATCGCAAACCAAAACAAAGTTGGGATCAACCGATATGGGACCTGATTTACCAACGGTTCGTACTTTTGTCAATGATTTCGTCAAAACGCAATTAGATAACTATCTACATAAAAATCCAGACATTGCAGAAGCACTGTTGCGCAAAATTTTGCAAGCAGAACGCGAACGCAAAGAATTGTCAGGTATTCGTAAAATAGCAAAAGAACGTGCAAAAAAAGCAAGTTTACACAACCGTAAACTACGCGACTGTCGTACGCATTTTACGGATATCAAGAATCCTAAATATTTAGAAAGTACTCTTTTTATTACGGAGGGAGATTCAGCATCTGGATCCATTACGAAATCAAGAGATGTTAATACACAAGCCGTGTTTAGTTTACGTGGAAAACCGCTGAACTCCTACGGAATGACCAAAAAGATTGTATACGAAAACGAAGAGTTTAACTTGCTTCAAGCCGCGTTAGACATTGAAGAGGATTTTGAAAGCTTGCGCTACAACAACATCGTAATCGCAACCGATGCCGATGTCGATGGAATGCACATTCGCCTGTTGTTGATTACTTTTTTCCTGCAATTTTTTCCTGAATTAATTAAAGAAGGGCATTTGTATATCCTACAAACACCTTTGTTCCGTGTAAGAAATAAGAAAGAAACGATTTACTGTTACAGCGATGAAGAACGTGTGGCTGCTATTGAGAAATTAAAACCCAAACCAGAAATCACGCGATTTAAGGGATTAGGAGAGATTTCTCCAGATGAGTTTCAACACTTTATCGGTGAAAATATACGCTTAGATCCAGTTATGCTTGATAAATCGATGTCTATAGAGAAAATGTTGGAGTTTTATATGGGGAAAAACACACCCGATAGACAGGAATTTATTATCGATAATTTGAAAGTTGAACTTGATGTTGTAGAAGAATAGACTATGAGTACTGAAGATAATTTGAATGAAGATATGCAACCAAACAACCTAGAAAATGGGGAGTTTGTAGAAGATCATACGGCATTACAAGAAGAAGAGGAAAAGGAAACCATTACCAAGGTTACAGGGATGTACAAAGAGTGGTTCTTGGATTATGCTTCTTATGTAATTTTAGAACGTGCAGTTCCTGCTATCGAAGATGGTTTTAAGCCTGTTCAGCGTCGTATTATGCACTCCATGAAAGAGTTGGATGATGGTCGATACAATAAAGTGGCCAATGTAGTGGGGCACACCATGCAGTATCACCCACACGGTGATGCGAGTATTGGTGATGCGATGGTACAATTGGGGCAAAAAGAGTTGCTGATTGACATGCAAGGAAACTGGGGAAATATCCTAACAGGTGATGGGGCAGCTGCTTCGCGTTATATTGAAGCGCGTTTGAGTAAATTTGCCCTAGAAGTGTTGTATTCTCCTAAAATTACCGAATGGCAATCTTCTTATGACGGTCGTCGAAATGAACCGGTTAATTTACCGGTTAAGTTCCCTCTGCTTTTAGCGCAAGGAGCCGAAGGGATTGCTGTAGGTTTATCTACGAAAGTTTTACCGCATAACTTCTTGGAACTTATCGATGCTTCCGTTAAAATATTAAAAGGAAAACCGTTTACACTATATCCTGATTTTCCAACAGAAGGGATTGCTGATGTATCGAATTATAACGATGGACTACGCGGTGGACGCGTTCGCGTACGTGCCCGTATCTCGCAATCAGACAAGAATACACTCGTTATTACGCAGATTCCTTTTTCAACTACTACAACCACATTGATTGATAGTATATTGAAAGCCAATGAAAAAGGGAAATTAAAAATTAGAAAAATTGAAGATAACACGGCGGCTAATGTGGAAATTCTAATTCACTTACCTCCGGGAACTTCTCCAGATAAAACGATTGATGCTTTATATGCATTTACAGCATGTGAAACTTCTATCGCACCGCTCGCTTGTATTATTCAAGATAATAAACCCTTGTTTATCGGAGTTTCGGAAATGCTAAGACGTTCAACCCACCAAACGGTTGATTTGCTGAAGCAAGAACTCGAAATTGAATTAGATGAACTAGAAGAGCGTTGGCACTTCTTATCCTTAGAGCGTATTTTTATTGAAAATAGAATTTACCGCGCTATTGAGGAAGAAGAAACATGGGAAGGGGTACTAAGTGCGATTGACGAAGGTTTAAAGCCTTTTGTTGTCAATTTGAGAAGAGCAGTAACTCAAGAAGATATCGCCAAACTAACGGAAATTCGAATCAAGCGTATCTCTCGTTTTGATATTGATAAAGCCAATCAACAAATTGAAGCTTTAGAAGGGGATATTGAAACCGTAAAATACAATTTGGACCACTTAATCGATTTTGCGATTAAGTATTTCACTAGTTTAAAAGAAAAATACGGCAAAGGCAAAGAGCGTAAAACAGAGCTGAGAAGTTTTGATACCATCGAAGCAACGAAAGTTGTGTTGAGAAATACCAAACTCTATGTCAATAAGCAAGAAGGGTTCTTCGGAACCGCATTGCGTAAAGATGAATATGTTTGTGATTGTTCTGATATTGATGATATTATCGTTTTCTTACGCGATGGATCCATGGTTATCTCCAAGGTAGAAGAGAAGCGCTTTGTAGGAAAAGACATTATCCATATTGATGTTTTTGCTAAAAATGACAAACGCACAATTTACAACTTGATTTACCGCGATGGAAAATCAGGACCTACCTATATCAAACGTTTCAATGTGATGAGCATCACACGTGATAAAGTATATGATTTAACCCAAGGAAGTCCAGGGTCTCAAATCTTGTATTTCTCTGCTAATCCAAATGGAGAAGCTGAAGTCGTAACCATTCTCTTGCGTCAATTAAGCAATGTGAAGAAATTGAAATTTGATCTTGACTTTGCTGATTTGCTGATCAAAGGACGTATTGCAAAAGGAAACTTAGTGACAAAGTACGCCATCAAGAAGATTGAGTTAAAGGAAAAGGGAATTTCGACTTTGCGTCCGCGTAAAGTTTGGTATGATGATACAGTTAGACGACTGAATGTGGAAGGTAGAGGAGAGCTATTGGGCGAATTTAAACCAGAAGATCGCTTGTTGATTATCACCCAAAGTGGAAAAGTTAAAACAGTTGTTCCAGAGTTGACGACTCACTTTGATGAAGATATGATTGTATTGGAAAAATGGAAACCAACCAAACCAATTTCGGCACTTTACTTCGATGGTGAGAAGTCAAGATACTATGTGAAGCGATTCTTAGTTGAAAATGAAAATAGAGAAGATAGTTTTATCTCAGAACATGAAAATTCAAAATTAGAATTAATTTCAACTGATTTCCGTCCCGTAGTGGAAGTTGTTTTTGCCAAAGTAAAAGGGGTTCAGAAAGAGAATCTAGTGCTTGATTTAGAGCAATTTATCACAGTGAAGGGAATTAAAGCTTTAGGTAATCAATTAACAGCAGATAAGATCAAGCAAGTCGATCATTTGGAATCTCTGCCTTATGAAGAGGAAGAGCCAGAAGAGGAAGTGATTTCTTACGATTTAAAAGATTTACCGGATGTGTCAATCGACGAAGATGGACAAAGTAGTTTGTTCTAATCGTAGATGCGACGTAAAATAGATAAGGTTTAAAATTCAATGGGTAAAAGAAGAAATATAACAGGTTTATGTGTAGCGGTTGTTTCGGCTTGGAGCTCGTATGGACAAGTATCAACGGATGATAATCTGTTTGAGAAGACCGATGTACATTCGCTAGCCGAAAGATGGGATTTATCATCAACTGCTAAACGAAAAACATTTACTATTTCACCTTATAAACCCGTTTATTTACTACCTGTTCGTTTGACAACAAAACCCAATGATCAGCCTTTTAGTTATAGTGAACACATGGGGCAACCCCAAGCTGTAAACTACAACAATGCGGAAGCTCGTTTTCAGTTGAGTTTTAAAACAAAAATTACAGAAGGACTCCTATTTGGCAAAGGGGATGTATGGCTAGCCTTTACGCAAACAGCCAATTGGCAAGTGTATAACGGAAAAGTGTCCAGGCCTTTTCGAGAGTTAAATTATGAACCAGAAGTTATTTTTAATTATCCATTGGATCTAACAATAGGTAATTTTAAATTCATTATGGCTGGTTTTGCTTTTAATCACCAATCCAACGGAAAAAGTGAGCCAACATCTAGGAGTTGGAATCGATTTATTATGCATGCGGGAATGGAATACTATAATTGGACTTTTATGGTTAAACCGTGGATTCGATTAGGAGAAAAGAACAAAACCGATGACAATGCTAGAATAACGGAATATTACGGAAAAGGAGAGGTTACAGTCGCTTATCAGTACAAAGGACAAGTATTGACTTTTATGATGCGCAATAATATGCGATTGAATGCTCAGTATAAAGGATTTCATGAACTTACTTATACCTATCCGATAAAGAATAATTTGAAAGCTTTTTTTGTGGTAAATAACGGGTACGGAGAATCATTAATAGATTATAACTGGAATCAAACCACCATTGGAATTGGGATTTCTTTGATGGAATGGTACTAGATAAAAACAAGAAAAAGGAGAGCCATTGGCTCTCCTTTTTTCTTGTTTTTATTTTACATAGTAGAAATCTACGTAGAAAAGTTTGTTTTTTCAAGTTACTTTTGACGGAGCCCGCAAATTAGAGAAGTTACCAATACAGTAGAATAAGCCCACATCAACCAAGAACCAAAAGAAGCCGCTTTGTCAGAGGACATATTCGGGAAAATAGGTTCAAAAAATTGAATGACAAACGTATCTATAATCATTCCAGGTAATACCAAAAGAGCGCCTGCTGCTATTTTTTCAAGTCCCGATAAATTGAATTTTTTAAATGTAACAAGGGAAAGGAAAGCCATGGAAGGAACAACAACCAAATATAGCATTGTTAGGATTACGGGTGATTCTGTAATAAAGAAGTACTGCCCTGCAAAACGAAAAGCTAAAGTAGCGAAGAGCCAAACTAAAAAACCGATAAAAAGAACGGGTAGAATAAATGATTGGTTTGCTTTATCCATGTTTAAGATTTTAGTGGAGATAATAATCCGCTTCAATGTTGTTTGTTTGATGTTTTTGCCTTCTCCTTATTGGTTTAGAGCCTGTCGGTTAGCAGAACGAAAATAAGAAAAAAAGAGAATAAAAAAATCAATTACATGAACTAAAAATAAAAAAACGACTGTAACTATTTTTACAGTCGTTTTTTAATCTTTTGCCTTTTTTTAAATAAAAGAAAAAAGGCAAATAGAGATTTCTTAGTTTCTTTTCTGTAGATCTTGCTGTTTTGCGGCTTTTTTCAAAGAGAAAATTAAATAGCAAATGAAAATCAAGAAAGCCAGAAAGGAGAACCAATTGACTTGTATAGACCACAGTTGATCAATATTCAATTGATAAATGCCATAAACAAGTAACAAAAGAACGAGATACGTGGTTATTTTTTCAAATTTTTTATTCATAGTACAGATTAAATAGTCATAGAAAATAAAGCGCGATCGGGTTTGTTGCGCTGTAAGCGCAAGTCCAAAGCCATGCAAATATTGCGAACAAAGGCACGACCTAATTTGCTAATGGTAATGATATTGTCTTGGATTGTAATGAGCTGATCTTTTTCCATTTCTTTCAATTCTCCTAGTATAGGAGTAAAGTCAATCAAATGTAAATCAGGTTTTAAATCCGTTTGTAAATTACACATTAAATGTAGAATATGTTTTCTAATTATCAAATCTTCTTCATTTAAAATATGTCCTTTGACTACGGGAATCTCATTATTTGCCAAAGCGCTGTAATAAGCTTCTATGTTTTTTTCATTCTGTGCAAAAGCTGTCCAGCTATCGCTGATAGAAGAAACACCTAAACCAATCATCAAATCTGTTTTGGATGAAGTGTATCCCATGAAGTTTCGATGGATGTTATTGTTGCTTAGTGATTTGTACAAAGAATCTGTTTTGAGTGCAAAGTGGTCCATTCCAATTTCAATGTATCCTTTTTCTTCTAAAAGATTTTTTCCAATTTCATAGAGTTTTCTCTTCTCTTCATCTTTGGGAACATCTTCATCTTTGAAACCGCGCTGCCCATTTCCTTTCATCCACGGCACATGAGCATAGCTGTAAAAAGCCAAGCGATCAGGAGATAGCGATTTTGTTTTTTCGATGGTGTCAATCACATGTTCAATTTGTTGGAACGGAAGTCCAAAAATAATATCATGTGAAATGGATGTGTACCCTATTTCCTTAGCCCAAAGAGTTACTTTAGCGACATCGTGAAACGTTTGATTACGATTTATGGCCTTTTGTATCTCGCGATTATAATCTTGTACGCCAAAGCTAACTCTTCGAAAACCAAGGGTATATAAAGTTTGTAAGTGTTCTCTTGTTGTATTATTAGGATGTCCTTCAAAACTAAATTCATAACCCTCCGCCTTAATTCCGCGCGCTAAAATACCTTCAATAAGCGTTTTTAACTGCTCTGGGGCAAAAAAAGTAGGTGTGCCTCCGCCCAAGTGAATTTCTTTGATTAGGGGCTTGTCTACTAAGACCGCACAATACAGGGCCCATTCCTTTAATACGGCTTGAATGTACGGCATTTCTACCTCATGGCGCTTCGTGATGTGCTTGTGGCAACCACAAAATGTGCACAAACTCTCACAATAGGGCAAGTGAATGTACAAACTGATTCCTTCTTTTTCATTGGTTTGGTCAAAGGTTTGCTTCACACTTTTCAACCATTCTTTGCTTGAAAAACCCGTTTCGTCCCAATAGGGAACCGTCGGATAACTCGTGTATCTCGGACCAGGTACATTGTATTTTTGTATAAGAGGAGTAGCCATTTTTCGTATATTTGTAACAAATGTAGCAGGAATCAAAACAAATAATCCTGACATTTGTCACTTGATTAAAAATTTTTAGTTTAAATATAGGATGAAAAACATAATTTTAACAGCAATCTTAGTAATGTTTTCGTTTTTTAAGGTTAGCGCTCAGGAAGTTAAAGCGAAAGAATTAGTAAATCCAATTGCTTTTGAGCAGCAAATTGCCTCTAAAAAAGTACAGTTGATCGATGTTCGTACAGCAAAAGAATACAAGGAAGGCACAATATTAAATGCAAGTAATATTGATTTTTTGGATGATAATTTCTCAAAAAATATCGAGCAATTAAATAAAAAACAACCGGTTTATATTTTCTGTCAATCCGGAAAAAGAAGTGCCGCTGCAGCAAAAAAAATGCAAGAAGCAGGTTTTGAAGTAGTAGAGCTAGACGGGGGATATAAAGCTTGGAAGGCTGAAAAAAACTAGATTTAATTTATCAATTATTTAAGAATTGACGCCGTTAGATGATAGAAAAAATTGCTATTTTTGAAAAAAAGGTAAAGTATGGATATAGCATCATTTGGAGGTTTTTTAAGAACATTGGTCATTATAGTAGTGATTTATTATGCTTTTAAATTTGCGATGCGTTATTTATTTCCACTTTTTGTCTATAAAATGGCAAAAAAAGTAGAACGAAATTTTCAACAGCAACAGCAAGATTTTTATCAGCAAAATAGAACAACGCAAGAAGAACCAAATTTTAATGATCAAAGCACAGGGGGAAAGGACAAGTTTCCGCGTTCAACTAAAGTAGTTGGTGAGTATATTGATTTTGAAGAGGTTGATAAAAAATAATTTTTAATACGTGAAATACAAAGCTCCTTTTATAGGAGCTTTTTTTATTTTTGGAAGTAAAGCGTGAGGAGATTAACGGAAAACTAGCTCGTTCCTTTTTGGGTTGGCTGTTTGTTGGAATATTTCATTTATTCAAGCACACAAAGATTTAGGGTATGGAAATAGAGTCAATTATTTGTTGCTGAAATTTATAAACGAACCTCCCATCTAACCTTAAAATTACTTACTTTAGCTAATTGAACAGAACTCAAATCACGCAAAGTAATTCGACAGCATGAATGCAGTAAAAAAGTATGTACCACATCTTTTGGTGTTGGTTGGTTTTATCGTAGTAGCTTTATTCTATTTTTCACCAGTATTGCAGAATAAGGTAATATATCAGTCTGATATAGTGCAATATACTGGAATGGCTAAAGAGCAAAATAATTTTAGAACCGAGTTTAAGGAAGAGCCCTATTGGACGAATAGTGCATTTGGCGGAATGCCAACCTACCAATTGGGAGCCAAATATCCCTATAACTTTGTGAAGTATTTAGACTCGGCTATTCGATTTTTACCAAGACCTGCGGACTATTTATTTCTGTATTTCTTAGGGTTTTATGCCTTAATGATGGCTTTAGGCGTTCGTCCATTAAAAGCTTTTATTGGATCTTTGGCGTTTGGATTCTCTACCTATTTGATTATTATTTTAGGGGTAGGGCATAATGCAAAAGCACATGCTATTGCCTATATGCCAATGGTGGTTGCTGGAGTATTATTAGTTTTTAGGAAAAAATATGTCGCTGGTGGAATCTTAACGGTGGTTGCAGCTGCGCTGGAAATTAGCGCGAACCACTTCCAGATGACGTATTATTTATTGTTGTTTTTGTTGGTGTTCGCTATCGCTTATACATATCAATACTGCAAGGCAAAAGATTGGAAAGGGTTGGGTATGGCTTATGCAATTCTCGTTGGATCAGCAATTTTGAGTATTGGAGCGAATGCAACAAACATCCTGGCAACAGCAGAATATACCCAATTCAGTACCCGTAGTTCAAGTGAGTTAACTTATAATCCAGATGGTTCTCCTAAAACATCGTCTAATGCGATGAGTTACGATTATATCACGGAATATAGTTATGGAGTTTTTGAAAGCTTAAACCTTATTGCACCTCGATTAACAGGGGGGGCAAATAATGAAAAATTAGAGGAAGATAACGCAATATATCGCTACTTTACTAGTGTAGGAGCCAATCCGCAACAAGCAAAAGAAATGAGTAAACAGGCACCGACCTATTGGGGGGATCAACCTATTGTTGCCGCACCTGCTTATATTGGAGCGGTTGTGTTTTTCTTGTTTATCTTGGGAATGTTTACGGAAAAGCGCAAAATAAAATACATTTTCTTTGTTGGTGCAATTTTCGCCTTGGTTTTATCTTGGGGAAAAAACGCTGCATTCGTTACGAATATTTTTATCGATTTCGTACCCATGTACAATAAGTTTAGAGCCGTATCATCGATTCAGGTCATCTTGGAAATGTGCATTCCTGTTTTAGCTATTTTAGGATTATATAGCTTCTTTAAGATAGAGCAAAAACAACAAATAGAAGCACTAAAGAAAACGAGTTTGATTGCTGGAGGGATAGTCGTATTCTTATTCGCGATGAAAGGGACACTTTCTTTTTCCGGTTTAAATGACGAGTATTACCGCATGGCTTATGGTGAGGTTGGACCTGGATTTATTCGCGCGTTGATAGAAGAGCGTAAAGCAATGTACACGAGCGATTTAATACGTTCGTTCATGTTGATTCTAGCTAGTGCAGTGGTCTTGTTTTTAATTGCCAAAGACAAGCTAAAAGAAAGGTATGCTTTGGTAATTATCGGCTGTTTGTTGGTAGGAGATTTAGTGATGGTTGACCGCAAATATGTCAATGATGAATCTTTTGTACCGGCAAGGCAAATGACCGAACCTTTTGAAATTACACAAGCAGATAAGCAAATTTTAAATGACCCGACACACTTTAGAGTATTTGATGTACAAGGTGGACTAAATAGTGCTAAGGCTTCGTACTTCCACCAATCGCTAGGAGGATATCACGCGGCTAAACCTAGAAGAATTCAGCAATTGGCAGATTATCAAATGAGCCAGAACCCCATGCCAATATTTAATATGTTGAATGTTAAATACGTCATCCAGCCGGATGAAGAGGGGCGCAGTGTGGCCATGCTAAATAATGAAGCCAACGGCAATGCTTGGTTTGTATCAACGGTTCAAAAAGTAACATCAGCAGATCAAGAGATGAAAGCCTTGGGTGACCTCAACACCAAAACAACAGCAGTGTTGAACACCCATGCATTTACTCAAGGGGTAAAAGACAGTTACCTCGTTGATTCATTGGCGTCTATTCAGCTTGTTTCATACAAAGCCAATCAGTTGGTGTATGAAGCAAATAATGCGAATGATGGACTAGCAGTATTCTCTGAAGTTTATTATCCCAAAGGATGGGTTGCTAAAATAGATGGAGAGGAAGTGCCTATTTTGGCTGTGGATTATGTATTACGCGCTCTTGAATTGCCAAAGGGAAAACATACAATCGAATTTAGCTTTGACCCACAAGTTGTAAAAACAGGAAGCCGTATTGCTTTGGCTAGTTCCATTTTAATTTTACTCTTGTCTTTAGGTGCGATTGGTTGGACAATGAAAAAAAGAAAAGAAAAATAAACGCGATGTAGGAGGTAAAATGGAAAAGAAAAAAGAAAAGAAAAAAGTTTTAATACTGTGTTATTATTGGCCTCCAGCAGGTGGTCCAGGGGTTCAACGTTGGTTGAAGTTTGTCAAATATTTACCTGATTTTGATATAGAACCCATCGTTTACGTACCAGAGGGAGCAAATTATCCTTTGATCGATACGCAGTTGGAGCGAGAGGTTGATCCGTCTATTACGGTGTTAAAACACAAGATTAAAGAGCCTTATGCGCTAGCAAAGAAATTGGCTGGACAACGCGCTCAAACGATGAGCTCAGGTATGATTCCCCAAGTTCGAAACCAATCGAAATGGGATAAATTGTTGTTGTGGATTCGCGGAAATATGTTTATTCCCGATGCGAGAATGGGTTGGGTTAAACCCTCTGTTGCTTATCTGACAGACTACCTAAAGCAACATCCCGATATTGAAACGGTTATTACCACAGGACCTCCCCATAGTGTTCACTTGATTGGATTGGCACTGAAGAAAAAATTAAACATAAAGTGGTTTGCTGATTTCAGAGATCCTTGGACAACAATAGGTTATCACAAGGAACTTAAACTATCAGATCAAGCCAAAGAAAAACATATTGCCCTTGAACACGAGGTGCTAAATACTGCGGATCAGCTTATTGTAACGAGTAAAACTACGCGCAAAGAGTTTGAAGCAAAAACAGATAAACCCATCGCTATTATTACCAACGGGTATGACATTAGTAATTTCGGTAAAATTGCTTTAGACGAGAAGTTTACTTTAGCCCATATTGGCTCTTTTCTTTCCAATCGTAATCCTCGGGTATTGTGGAAGGCAATTAGCGAGTTGAGAAGGGAGAATAAATCTTTTAAAGATGCTTTTGAATTAAAGTTAATCGGAAAAATTAGCGAGGATATTTTGAATACATTAGGAGAGTTTAAGCTCTTAGAATGTACAGATAATAGGGGATATGTAGAGAATCAAGAAGCTTTGAAACAAATGCGCGCTTCTCAAGTGTTGTTGTTGGTCGAGATTGATTCGGATGACACAAAAGCGATTATTCCAGGGAAATTATTTGAATATATGGCCGCAGAACGTCCTATTTTAGCAATTGGACCAGAAGAATCTGATTTCTTTGAAATCATCCAACAAACAAACGTAGGGCGAAATGCCTTGTACAGTGAGAAAGATAAAATACGCGAAATTCTGATGCAGTATTTTGAACAATATCAAAGTAATCAACTAAAAGTGCATGCCATGGGCTTACAGTATTTTGGTCGTAAACGACTAACTGAACGCTTGGTGAGTCTTTTGGAAGAAGAAAAATAATTAAGGAGATGAGAAATGAGTCAATCTATACCAGAGACGCACATCTCATCTCCTCTAAATTACTATTTATTGATATGAGAATCAACATCCATTTGTTGATGTAAGATTCTTATGATTTCTACTTTTTCTTCTAGCAGATTGACTTTGTAGAATATAAAATGAGATTTTACTCTTGAACGGAAATAACCTTTTCTCACCTCATTATAATCTTTTCCTAAGTTTGGATGATCAGCAATATATTCCATTTCATTTACGAGTAAGTCAAAATAGTAATCCGCTTGCTCCAAGGACCATTCTTTAAAAGTGTAAAGCCAAATTTGTTCTAAATCAAGTTTAGCTTGTTTACTAATCTTATATTTCATTCTTCAGCGGAATATTTTTTATGTAGGTTTTGTTTAAAAATTTCGCGATTGAAATCAGGAGAAAACCCAGATTCTTCTCCTTGCTGAAGTTCCTTTATTAAGGCTAATTTTTTAGTTTCTTGGTGTTCAAACATTCTTAAAGCAGCTCTTACAACTTCACTTGCAGAAGAATATTTTCCACTTTTTATTTGTGCATTGATAAAATCGTCGAAATAATCGCCCAATAAAATCGAAGTGTTTTTTGCCATAACTTTTTTGATTCTTTACATCAAATATACCAAGTCTTGGTATTTATTCCAAATTATTTGCGTCAGGATAGTTCATACAGTTTATAGCTGATGGTGTGAACATTCTTATTGATGGGATTTCTGTTATAGGATTATGTTTCTTTTTAATCGAAAGAATTTTACATCAGAGGTTCTTACTCTCTTAACTAAAAAGAGAGATGGGGGATTTTAATTGAAAAAACAAAGGACGAGTTGCACTCGTCCTTTGTTTTTTGTTTATATTGGTTTTCGTGTTCGATGAATCTCCGCGATGCTGCGATTTTCACTACGTTATGATTTCCTCTTTATCTCATTAGGTTTATATTTTATTTTAGTATTCGATGAATATATCTCACCTATTTTATATTTGTTTTAGTGTTCGATGAATCTACGCTACGCTCCGATTTTCACTACGTTACGATTTCCTCTCTCTTCTTTCTAATAAAAGAGTTTATTTCAATTTATTCTTCAAGTATTGTCCAGTACTAGATGCAGCGCATTGTGCCACTTCTTCAGGTGTTCCAAAAGCAATCAATTGCCCGCCATTTTCACCTCCTTCAGGACCTATATCTACGACGTAATCGGCACATTTGATTAAATCTAAATTGTGTTCAATAACCAAAATAGAATGTCCTTTGTCAATTAAGGCATTAAAGGCATCTAATAGCTTTTTGATGTCGTGAAAATGCAATCCTGTAGTTGGCTCATCGAATACGAAAAGTACTTTTTCTCTAGTAGATCCCGCCAATAAGAAAGAAGCTAATTTGATGCGTTGCGCTTCTCCACCCGAAAGAGTAGAAGACGATTGTCCCAACTGTACATAGCCCAGTCCTACATCTTGTAACGGCTGTAAACGCGTTGCGATTTTAGTCTGATTGTACTGTTTGAAAAAAGCCAAAGCCTCATCAATGGTCATGGATAGAATATCATCGATGTTCTTGCCTTCATAATTGACCTCGAGCACTTCTTTTTTAAAGCGTTTGCCGTGGCAAGCTTCACATTCTAAGTGAACGTCAGCCATAAACTGCATTTCAACTGTTACGCTACCTTCACCTTTGCAGACTTCACAACGTCCACCATCCACGTTGAAAGAGAAGTGTTTCGGTTGGTACCCTCTTAATTTAGAGGTGTTTTGTTTGGAATACAAATCGCGAATTTCATCGTATGCTTTTATATAAGTCACCGGATTGGAACGAGAACTTCGTCCAATTGGATTTTGATCGACGTATTCAATTTGTTTGATGTGGTCAAATTTACCTTCTAAGGCAGTAAATTGTCCTGGTTTATCACTTAATCCCGTTAGTTTTTTCTGTAAAGCAGGGAATAAAATTCGCTTGACTAACGTACTTTTTCCACTGCCTGAAACTCCTGTGATAACAGTTAAGCAATCCAAAGGAAATCGAACGTCAATATTTTTCAAATTGTGTTCTCTTGCCCCAATAATATCGATATAATGCTTGTAGGGTCTTCGTTTTTTAGGCACTTCAATCGCTCTTGTACCATTGAGGTATTGAGCCGTTAAGGAATCTGATTTCATAATCTCGGCTAGTGTACCTTGTGCCACCAGTTCTCCTCCAAATGTACCTGCTTCAGGGCCAATATCAATAATTTGATCCGCTGCTTGCATGATTTCCTCGTCGTGCTCCACAATAATCACCGTGTTGCCTAAGGCTTGGAGTTGTTTGAGTACCTGAATCAATTTTTCTCCGTCTTTGGGGTGTAAACCAATGCTAGGTTCATCCAAAATATACATAGAACCCACCAAACTACTTCCCAAAGAAGTAGCCAGATTAATGCGTTGTGATTCACCTCCAGATAAGGTAGATGAATTTCGGTTTAAGGTTAAGTAGGCGAGTCCGACATTCAATAAAAAGCCCAAACGGTTGTTGATTTCAATCAACAGGCGCTTAGCGACTTGTTGTTCATATTCATTTAGTTGTAATTCCTCAAAAAAGACTAACAATTTTTCAATCGGCATATCCACTAAATCAGAAACGGTCTTTCCACCAATTTTGACATAGTTTGCCTCTTTTCTCAAGCGTTTTCCTTTACAAGTAGGACATTTGGTTTTTCCTCTATATCTCGAAAGTAAGACGCGATTTTGAATCTTGTAATTCTTTTCTTCCAGTTCTTCAAAAAAGCCATTTAGTCCCATGAAGAATTCATTTCCTTCCCACAATAGAGCCATTTCTTCTGGAGTGAGTTGAAAGATAGGGCGGTGGATGGGGAAATCAAATTTGTAGGCATGTTGAACCAATTGATCGCGATACCATCCCATAGATTCACCTCGCCAAGGGAATACGGCATTTTCATATACAGATAACCCAGTATTGGGAAAAACAAGTTCCTCATCAATGCCAATCACGTTGCCATATCCATCACAAGTAGGACAAGCGCCATAGGGGTTGTTAAAACTAAATAAGTGAATATTGGGTTCTAAGAAAGTAAGGCCATCTAGGTCAAAGCGATTGCTGAATTCGTATTGCATTTTGTCCTCCAAAGCGCGAACAAAACAAGTGCCCTTTCCTTCAAAGAACGCCGTTTCAATCGCATCACCCAATCGATTGTAAAATTCATCCGTATCCTTTACGACAATACGGTCAATAATTAATTGAATGTCTGCTGTTGTGAATTGATTGATACGATCATCCTCTAGATTTAGAAATTCATCTAAACGAACCATTTCACCTTTTACAGCCAAACGAGCATATCCTTGTTTGAGTAAAATGGCTAGATGCTCCGCTAAAGTTCGATCATCTTCAAACAATAGAGGGGCGACTAAAAGCCATTTACTATCTAAATCAAAGGATTTGATTAAAGCGATGACGTCAGTAACGGTATCTTTTTTAACCTCATGTCCAGAAATAGGAGAGTACGTACGGCCGATACGCGCAAACAGTAATTTTACATAATCGTAGATTTCTGTAGAAGTACCAACGGTTGATCGAGCGTTGGTTGTGTTTACCTTTTGTTCAATCGCAATAGCAGGAGCAATTCCTTTGATATATTCTACTTTGGGCTTATCGATGCGACCCAAAAACTGACGGGCATAAGAAGACAAACTTTCTACATAGCGGCGTTGCCCTTCTGCATAAAGTGTGTCAAAGGCTAAAGTGGATTTTCCAGAGCCAGAAAGCCCTGTAATGACCACCATTTGGTTTCTTGGAATGACTACATCAATATGCTTTAAATTATGCAGATGTGCTCCCTTAATTATAATATTGTGTTTAGGATCTAGTTTAGAAAAATCTATTTTAGACATAGGAGATTCGTGTATATGAAACACAAAAATACGCTTTTATCTTTGTTTACGAAATGCTTTGAGAAAGGAAAGAATAATTAAAGTGTTTAACATTTTTTTTAAACTATTGTTTTTAACAAAATATTTTATATATATTTGTTGCACTTAACCGATAAAATTAAAGGCCTATATAACAGCATTACTTTTTTTAGATACAAATAAAACAGCTATAAAAAGAATTTTGTTATGGAATTAATTCAATTACCAGATGCAACTTTAGTGCATCATTATGTTGGAGGAAATGAACAGGCGCTTGAAATTTTAATTAAAAGACATCAAGCTAAAATTTTTGGATTTATTTTCAGTAAATTAGATGATGTTGAACTGGCCAACGATATTTTTCAAGATACCTTCATCAAGGTGGTCAATACCCTAAAAACAGGAAAGTACAACGAAGAAGGAAAATTCATTTCTTGGGTAATGCGCATTGCTCACAATTTGATTATGGATCATTACCGCAAAGAAAAACGCGTAACAATATACAACGATACCGAACAAACGCCATTTTTTACGTTTTTAAAAGATGACAGTGAGACGATAGAAGAAGTATTAGTCAACAATCAAATTACAGAAGATTTACAACAGCTAATTCTCGAGTTGCCTGAAGATCAACAAGAAGTGATTCGCATGCGTTTATATCAGGATATGAGCTTTAAGGAGATTGCAGAAACAAGAGCGATTAGCATCAATACGGCATTAGGTAGAATGCGTTATGCCATCATTAATTTGAGGAGACTCATGGAGAAAAGACAAATTTCTCTTAGCCAATAATAAAATCTCGTTTTTTGCGTTTAAAGGGAATAAACCAATAGATTTTATATGGAAAAAAAATACAAAACCCTTTTAAAAACGAAAGAAGCCAAGCTGCCCAAAACAGAATTAATCGAAAAAATACTGACGTATTCTAAATTTTGGTCACATTTAGCACTTAGCGATTTTATGGAGCCAAGTTTGAAAACTTCAAAGGCGAACTAAAAAAAAGCATCGATTATTTCGATGCTTTTTTTTCTTGTTTCTTATAGTATTCATTGAGCACCGTTTTTCGACCAATTACACTCGTTATAATATCTAATTCTAACTTCCAGGCTCTAGCCGGAGAATATTGACGTCCGTACCACACCAATTGCAGGTGCAATTTGTTCCATTTGTCTTTGGGAAATAAGCGTTTGGCGTCTTTCTCCGTTTGTTGTACACTTTTTCCGTTTGAAAACCCCCAGCGATACAGTAAACGATGAATATGCGTATCAACAGGAAAAGCGGGAATATCGAACGCCTGGGCTATGACAACCGAGGCTGTTTTGTGCCCCACGGCAGGTAAACGTTCCAAAGCCTCCATATCTGCAGGCACTTCTCCATTGTGCTCTTCAATTAAAATTTTCGATAAACCGTAGATACCCTTGCTTTTCATTGGAGATAAACCACATGGGCGGATGATGTCTTGAATCTCCGCTACAGTCATCTTGACCATATCATACGGATTATCAGCCTTAGCAAATAAAATAGGCGTGATTTTATTGACGCGCTCATCTGTACATTGTGCCGATAATAAGACCGCAATCAATAGGGTATACGCATCCTTGTGGTCTAAAGGAACGGGTATTTCAGGATATAAGGCATCTAAAGTTTCAAGAACAAAATGCACTTTTTCAGTTTTAGTCATGTTTAAACATTCAAATTATAAGAACATCCTTTGTGAAAAGATTTACAAATATCGTCAAAAAAAATCATATCCTTGGATGAGCACTATAGATTTAGGTAAGCGTGTGATTGGCTATCTCTATCTGAATTGAATAAACTATTTAATCTTTCTATTTTAACTATTTTTAGTATTGAATAATCGTAATTATTTTATTTTTAGTCTTTTATGGTATAATTTTAATTAATTATATTGATTTATATTTAATAGTTTTGCTTTTTAAATTAATCAAATTGTTATGAAAAAAAGAGTTAAAACTGCCGCAGTATTTGCGTTGTTCCTGAGTTTTATTGGGGTTATTTCTTGTAGTAGTGATGACAGTAGTCCTGCACCAACACCGCCAATAGAAGAGATTAAAGTTCCTTCTGCTATTGAGTTTAGTGATTTGAGAAAAAGTATTTTAGAGCGAGAGAAACAATACGTTAACACGACAATTAATGAACATGGAGGAATTACTTTTACGAGTAAGAAAGGAGTGGAAGTAGAGGTCAATTACTTGAGTGTGGGAGATGATTCAGTCCAAGAAGGGGATGAAGTAACCTGTACTTTTATTGAACTATATGATAAAGGGGTGATGGCTTTAGCCAACCGCCCAACGATGGGTATTTATCCCGATCGCGATGAGTATGGTTATTTTGATGTGACGAAAGATGAATATGGTCGTATCCATGCTGAAGGGTACCGCGGATTTATTATTACAGGTGGGGAGTTTTATTTTGATATTAAAGTCAAAGGTAAACAGGTAACGAATTACGGAATCAATATGGTTGTTCCTGCTAAGAATACCAGAGGATTTCAAGAGGGGATGTTGGTTTGGCAAGGAAATGTAAATGAAAAAGATGATTTAACCTTTACGGAGATTCCAATTCAAACAGAAATGGGATTTTTGCAAGGGGATGAAGCCAATGAGAATTATGTGATGTATTTGAATGGATGGGATAATTTACCTGGAGAAATAGGGTGGTCAAACATCGATAAATATGCCAATTTTGAAGGTGAAAAAACACAGTTTTTCGTCAGCGTTCCCCAAGGATATAACTATGAAACTGCGGCTATTTACTTAGGCGTTAAAAATGAAGAAGGACTTGCACATTTGGATGTTTTTCTCAATCACCCTGAACTAGGAGATGTTTTTACAGAGCACTACGGTTGGGTACCAGTAGGATTGGAGGGATACGTGTTCTTTATTTCAGTAGATCCGAATACCAAAAAAGTAGTCTATGCGATTAAAGATATTACAGTAACTAAAAATCAGTTGATTCAAATTAAACCAGAAGATTTAAAAACAGGAACAACGGAAGAGGTGATAGCTATCTTAAATGGATTGCGATAAGAAGGAAGGAAAAAAATCACTTGTTTTTTTGGTTGAACACTTCAACTTGGATGCAATAGAAAAAAGGCGGCTGTCACAATAGGATAGCTGCCTTTTTTGTAGGATAACCTTAGGGTTAGTATAAAATTACCCGTTTAAATTGTAAGGGAAGGTTGACCTACTGCCAGGCGATAGGCATCCTTGAAAACCTCTGAAAAAGTAGGATGAGCATAAGAAATGGAGTACATATCTTGGGCAGTTACCTCATATTCAAGAGCTACAACTGCTTGAGCAATTAGATCCGCAGCACGTGCACCAATGAGATGAACACCCAGAACCTCTCCGTATTTGGGGTCAACGAGTACTTTTGCGAAACCCGCTGTATCCATAGAAGCGCGAGCGCGAGCATTGGCTGAAAATGGAAATTTACCAACGTTATACGGGATGTTTTTATCGATTAATTCTTGCTCTGTTGCACCAACAGAAGCTACTTCAGGCCAGGTATAAACGACACTGGGAATGTGGTTGTACTGCATATGCGGTTTTTGACCATTTAGCGTCTCTACAACAAAAACAGCTTCTTCTTCCGCTTTATGTGCTAACATAGCTCCGCCAATTACATCGCCGATGGCGTAAATGGTCGGGGCAGCTGTTTGCAACTGTGCATTGGTTAGGATAAACCCTTTTGCGTCAAGGGTAACATCCGTGTGTTCTAAACCGAGTCCAGTAGTAAAAGGACGTCGACCCACAGCCATTAGTACATAATCAGCTTCTAGCTGTTGTTCTTGCTCTTCCTTATCTCTGAATTTAACCAAGGCTTGATTTCCAATCGTATCGACGTGATACACACGTTGCTCTAAACGTATATCAATATTGTCCTTTTTGAGTATGTTGTGCAAGGTTTTCCCCAATTCCTTATCCATCGCAGGTAATAAGGTTGAGGCATATTCTAGTATAGTTACTTTAGTTCCCATTCGATTAAAAATAGAAGCCATCTCAACCCCAATAACCCCTCCGCCAATAATGAGTAAACTTGTGGGTTGTTCTGCTAGGGCTAAGGCCTCGGTAGAGGAGATAATGCGCTTTTTATCTAGGTGAATTCCTGGTAATGTTGCAGGCTTAGAACCTGTTGCAATGATAAATTTAGCCGCCGTTATGGAAGTAACCTCGCCTGCGGAAGTAGTTACGGTAATAGACGTATTACTAGTAAAACTAGCGGTACCGAAAAAGGTTGTAATGCCGTTCTTTTGCATTAAAAAAGTCAATCCTTGGGTGGTTTTTTGTACTACTTCTTGTTTTCTTTGATACATTTGTTTGAAATTCAGATGAACTCCTTGAATTTCAATTCCTTGTTTTTTGAACTTAGTTAAGACATCTACATAATGATGGGTACTATCTAGTAGGGCTTTGGTAGGAATACACCCAACATTGGTACATGTACCACCTAATGTCTCGTATTTTTCTATAATGGCTGTTTTGTATCCCAATTGGGCGGCTCGGATGGCGGCTACATATCCACCAGGACCCGAACCAATAACGACAAGATCAAATTTTTCCATTTTTTGTTGTATTAAATTATATTTTTTCAATTACCAGGGCTGTTGCACCTCCACCACCATTGCAAATTGCCGCTACTCCATAGCGCTTATTTTCTTGCTGTAACGCATGGGTTAAAGTGACTAAAATACGTGCACCCGAAGCTCCTATAGGATGTCCTAAGGCCACGGCACCACCGTAAATATTGATGCGATCCAGGGGGATATTCAAGAGCTGAGCCACAGATAAAGGAACAGAAGCATAAGCTTCGTTAATTTCAAATAAATCAATTTCTTCAATAGTTAATTCGGTATTTTTTAGTGCTTTGGGAATGGCTAAAGCGGGCGCTGTCGTAAACCAAAGGGGGTCTTGTGCCGCGTCAGCATATCCAATAATTTTAGCTATGGGTTTTAAATTATAGGTTGCTACTGCGTCTGCAGAGGCTAAAAGAAGCAGCGCCGCACCGTCGTTTAAATTGCTGGAATTGGCGGCTGTTAGTTTGCCGTTTTCTTCAAAAACAGGAGCGAGCTGAGCGAGTTTTTCCGGTATAATCTTGTAAATATCTTCATCGCGATCAATAGGAGTAGGGTTTGATTTATTACGCGATTCCAAAGCGACAATTTCCGCTTTAAATTTGCCCTTTTCCGTTGCTTGTTGAGCCTTTTGATAAGAGTCTAACGCATAAGTATCGAGTTCTTCTCGAGTAAAATTGAAATGGCGGATCCCTATTTCTGCCGCTTTTCCCATGTGGATATTGGCATATGCATCGGTTAGTCCATCGTGTAAAAGCCCGTCAATACTCGTAACATGCCCGAGTTTATGGGTTTGACGAAAAGAAGAATAAAAAGGAACACGACTCATGCTTTCTATTCCTCCAGCGATCACTAAGTGTTCTTGTCCCAACTGAATTTGTTGGGTCGCTAGAGCCACTGCTTTTAACCCAGAAGAACATACTTTGTTGATGGTGGTTGCATCCGTCTGGTCCGAAAGACCAGACAAAATACCTACTTGTCGTGCTGGTGCCTGTCCGAGTCCTGCACTTAATCCATTTCCGATGTAGAGGCTATCTATAGCCGTTGTTGGCAAGTCGAGATCACTGACAATAGACTGTGTGACTACACTACCTAAATCTGTGGCCGCATACGGTTGTAAACTACCTAGAAATCCACCGATAGGTGTTCGTTTAGCCGCTATAATAAATACTTCTTTCATTGTTTTGTTTTTTTAATATTAATAAAATACCGATTGGTATATTTTTGTTTCTAAAAAAAGGCATGGGTTATGCCTTAACAATATTGATAGATTAGTTTGCTAGTTCAGTATGGATAATGTGCTCAATTTGATCAAGTGCAATATTGAGGTGTTTTCGGTCTCCCAGTGATCGAGAAAGTAAAATACCGCCTTCTATGAGAATCACAAATAAAGAGGCTACATCTTCTGCCTGTGCACTTGGTTTAAAATACCCTTGTTCCTTTCCTTGTTCAATTACGCCAGTTAAACGCTGTATCCAGAGCGTAAAATTGTGTTGTACGCTTTCTTTGAGGAAGAGCAGGTGATCATCGGCTTCTGTAGCTGCATTTAATAGAGCACATCCGCCAGAGGTTACGAGTTTCTCCCAATATTGTCTGTAAAAATCGACAAAATTCAGTAAAGCTTCTTTCGGATTTTTTCCTCGATTAAGTGCGGCGTGAATTTCGCGTTTTATGAGGGCCACATTATGTAAAAAAGCTTCAATGACAACCTCATCTTTGTTGCTGAAATTGCCATAAATACTTCCTTTTGTTAGTCCAGTGATCGCGGTAATGTCCGATATAGAAGTAGCTGCGTAGCCTTTTGTATTAAACAAAGGCGCTGTTTTTTCTATAATGAACTGTCTTGTTTTAGCTGCTTTACTCATCTTTAAAAGTAGATTGATGCAACAAAGATATAAAAAATACCAATTGGTATATTGAGTGAATCACCTAATTTTTGAAAGAATACATTTTTAACGTTGTCAAAAGATGGTAGAATTGTATGTGGAAAAAACTTATTACTTTAGTTGCGTAGGTAGTTTTCCATAGTGTTTTTTACAAGCAGTCGTAAAGTGATGCCTGTGTTTATATCCTACAGATGCTGCAATTGCATAAATCCTATACACATTGCTTGCCAAAACGCCTTGTTTAAGATGTTTTGAGTAGTTCAAGCGGAGGATTACAAGTAAACCAAGAATATAAAAGTAGCTTTTAAATAGGCTGGATGAAATGATTTAAAAAGAGGAAGTAGTATCGAGCAGGTTAGATTAAAAACAAAAGCAGGGAGCGCTAGATAGCGCTCCCTGCTTCATATTTAACAAGTGTAAAATAGAAAAAATAAAGAATGAATTTTTTTATTTTTTGGTATTGATGGTGATTTCTCCTGTGTACTTTCCTATGATTTTTTCTTTGGGTTTACCTTTAAAGTCCATCGTCCATAGTGTAAAGTCAATTTTACCGTCTTTAACTAGTTCTATATATTGATTTCCCGTTGCTGTTTTGTACATATCTGCTAGGTCTACAGAAGAGCCTTCATCCGTGTGTACGTCTAACCATGTAGAACTCCAAGTAGTTAAACCAAAAGGTTCAAAAGGAGTAATGGTGTAATTTCCATTTTTTGGAGATACTTGAAAAGCGAGTAGTTCTCTCTTAAATTCCACATTAAATTGAAGTACATTATTGAAGCTGTTAATCCCATTAGACAACTCTAATCGATATTGATCATAAATTCCTCCATCTCCAACTTTTTGACCAATATATTTAAAAGAAGCCTTACTTAGGTCATATCTTTTGTCTTGGTAAATAAAATAACTAGGGGATTTAATTTCAACTTCACTTACGCGAACATCTATCGGTAAGGGTTGACTAGCTTCGTATCCTTCTTTAGTAGCAATAAAGGTGTAATTGCCTGCCTTTTGCGCTAACCAAGATGAGCCTACTTCCTTGCCATCGAGTTTAATAACAGCATCTGAAATTTGCTGATTGTTATTGTCTTTTACAGTAAATTTGATCGTTTCTCCTTCATAGAAAATTGTTCTTTCTGCAGATAAAACCAACTTTTTTTGCGTGGCTTGTCCGTTGTTTACTTTGATCGTTATACTGTTACTGTTTTTGTAACCTTCCTTTTTGGCAATGACAGTATAGGTACCTGCCTGTTGGAAAATAAATGGATTAGAAATGGCCACATTGTCAATAAATAAGGTAGCTCCTGCAACTAATTCATTGTTTTCTTTTACCGTAAATTCTACAGCTTCTCCTTCTTTAATGTCGGTTTTGTTTGATGTTAATACTAAGGCTTTTTCTACGAATGGCGGTTCAGAATCCGAACTTTTGCTACAAGAAGTTGCCATCATAATTAAACTAAATAATGCAGTTAATGCAAATAATGAAAATGCTTTTTTCATAAAGATTTATTTAAAAAATTATTTATAATGAGCAAAATTAGTCTAATTATTTACGCTTGCAACTTTAAATTGATTAAATAGTGGTTTTTAATGCATATTTGTTAATTATTCAATTTTTGAAAAAAAATACCAATGTATATTTATTTAAACACAACTATTATTGTTAGTATGTTTAATTTTTTAATAAAAAAAATAAACATACTTCATATTTAATGTGTTTTTGTTATTTATTATTCAAATAAGAATACGCGAAAGATTAAATAAACAAATAAGTATAAGGGGCGCATCAACGCAAAAATCGGATTGGATGGTTTATTTAAGTTAGAAGTAATATAAACTTACTGTTGAATCACGAGACTATTTTGTTGGGGTTATCTAAATTTAGTAGTAGAAGTTGTTAGAGTTTACAAACTTCTAAATAGGGGTACTGGTAATCTGAGGTTTGGTTCTTTTTTACAGAAGGTTCATCCTTCATTTTTTTGTATCAGAAAAAAACGTCAACTTTGTGCCCTTAAAGGGGTGCTGCAAGGTATTGTGGCTGAGATGATACCCTGGAACTCGTTTCCGCACCTGATCTAGGTAATGCTAGCGTAGGGATTGACTATTTATCATCTCATCATTTACTTTATTAAGTTAATATGATGCAGGACATTTTACAACAAACAACGTGGGCCGAATGGCTCGGTGTTCTTTTTTCTATGATTCAAGTGGTGCTTGCATCGAGAAATAACTCCAACAACTATCTTTTTGGCATTGCCGGTATATCTTTGACCCTTTATGTCATGATTGTCGCAAAGCTCTATGGTGAATTTACACTCAATCTTTATTATTTAGTGATGAGTATTTACGGTTGGTTGTATTGGAAGTACGGCAAACAAAAAGAAGAAGCGAAAATTTCGATTACCAATACCCAAGAGAGACTTATTGTAGTGGGCCTTGTCAGCTTTACATTCATCTTGTTTTGGTTTTTTCTCACTCATTATACTGATTCTGATGTGCCTATTTGGGATTCCTTAGTCTCCGCTTTTGCTTGGGCAGGGATGTGGTTGATGGCAAAGCGAAAGATTGAGAATTGGATACTACTGAACATCAGCAACTTGATATCTGTGCCTTTGATGATTCACAAAGACTTGTATCTCTATGCGGGATTAACGGTTTTCTTGTTTATTGTTGCGGTAGTGGGGTTTGTCAAATGGAGTAAAATCTTAAAGGAGCAGCAATATGTTAAGTGATGGTGAATTGAGGGCTCGTATGCAAGGGGCTACGGCTATTTCGGATGAGGTGATCAACCATATTTACAAAAAGCGATGGTTGCAAATCTGGGTACCACAAAGTTATGGAGGTTTGGGATGTGATTTTAAAACTGGAATTACCTATCTATACGAATGGGCAAAGATAGATGGGAGTTTAGGGTGGATGCTTACCCTGTGTTCTGGTGCAAATTACTTTGCTCGGAACATGCTGCCTGAAACGGCTAAACGATTATTTGCCAAGGAGTATACTTGTTTTGGAGGTAGTGGTATGGTGGGTGGAACAGCAGATGAACAAGAAGACGGATCGTATCTCCTTCAGGGGGTGTGGCATTATGCGACTGGTGCGCCTTATTTGAGTCATTTTACACTCAACGCTCGACTGCTGAAACAAGGAAAACCACGCTTGGATGCTGAAGGAAATCCTTGTATTCGCTCTTTTATCGTAGAGCAGAGTAAGGTGACGATTATTCCAAATTGGAAATCTATGGGGATGAAAGCGACAGGGACCTTTTCTTTTGAGGTGAACCAAGTGACCGTTCCTGCAGATTATCACTTTGTATATGACACTTTTTATACTGCTGATGTTGTAACTAAAATTCCCTTTCGCACTTTTGCTGATTTGACACTCCTTGTGAACTATTTGGGCATGGCCTATCACTATATGGAAGAAGCGCAGACTGTACTTCCGGCCAAAGTTTTAGCCTCGGATCAAAGTGAAATCAACACTGCTTTTGAAACAGTCCTTGACTATGCCAGTCAAATCGAAATCGCTTTAGCGAATAATGCAGCTGTAGCGCTTGAAATACAAGAGGAAATACACACTTTTGGAACACAAGTGGTTGCCCAATTAATCGAACAAGTGATTCGTGTACACGTTCAATTGGGGATTAAGGGAACTCAAGTAGATCAACCAATACATCAAGTGTTCGCTGATTTTTTTACAGCAACCCAACACGCTAATTTTAGATCAGATTTGACGGTTTTTTAATTTTTAATTCTGTATTCTTCTAAAATAAAAAGGTTGTTTCCATTGTAAGACTTCTCTTGAAGCACTACTTTTGCACCAAATTTGAACTTTATGCTTGCAGAAGAATAAAGTTTATTTTTTTTAATTATTTGAAATGAGTGAAAAAAGAACTGCTATTTCAGCCGCTTTGACTTCTATAATGTGTGTGCAAGGGGGTGCGTCTTTAGCAAAAAGGCTGTTTCCAGTTTTAGGACCAGCAGGTGCAAGCTCTTTGCGCATTGGTTTATCCGCTATCTTGTTGCTACTTATCAATAGACCTAATTTTAAAGCATTAACCAAACAACAATGGTTGTGCTGTTTGGGCTATGGCGTGAGTATTGGAGGCATGAACTTACTCTTTTATTTTGCAATCGAAAGAGTGCCCTTAGGATTGGGAGTGACCGTAGAATTCGTAGGTCCTTTGCTTTTAGCTTTATTTTTATCGAGAAAAGTACTCGATGTACTTTGGGCTTTGCTCGCTTGTGTTGGAATCTTGTTGATTGTGCCTTGGAAGAGCAATAATGTGGATTTATTCGGACTTGCGATGGCTTTTACAGCGGGGATGTTTTGGGTTGGTTATATTGTCATGGGAAGCAAGGTTTCCCAACTAATAGATGGGCGAACTGCGGTTTCTGTTGGAACATTATTTGCCGCAATGATTATCGTTCCTGTCGGCATTGCCTCTGGAGGATTGGTTCATCTTACGCTCAATCTTTTTTTATTGGGATTGGCAGTTGCTATTTTGTCTAGTGCACTTCCTTTTACGTTGGACTTGGTCGCAATGAAGCGCATGCCTGCTAAGAGCTTTAGTATTTTAACTAGTTTACACCCTGCATTTGCAGCTTTGAGTGGATTATTGTTCTTAGGTGAAGCACTTAGCTTGATTCAGTGGTTGTCTATAGCATGTGTTGTTTTTGCAAGTATAGGAACTACAATAACTTCATCTAAAGCTAGTTAGTGGTTGTTTGTTAATCTTTTACTTTACTTGTTTTAAGAAGTGTAGGAGGAGGCAGAGAACAAAATAAAAGTTAGCACTCCATTTTTAAAGAGAATAGTTTACCTTTGAGGTACAAGGAATAATAAGAATCTAGATTGAAATTATGAACCAAGAAATAAGAAACTTAGAACCTAAACAAGTATGGAATAAGTTTGCTGATTTAAATGCTGTGCCACGTCCTTCTAAAAAAGAAGAACGCGTGATTGCGTTTATGGTAGACTTTGGAAAGTCATTAGGATTAGAAACAATCCAGGATGAGGTAGGAAATGTCATCATCAAAAAACCTGCAACGGCGGGAATGGAGAACAGAAAGACTATTGTGATGCAATCACACTTGGATATGGTTCACCAAAAAAACAACGATACGGATTTCGATTTTGATACACAGGGAATCGAAATGTATGTGGAAGATGGATGGGTACGTGCTAAAGGAACTACTTTAGGGGCGGATAACGGACTTGGAGTTGCTACAATTATGGCAATTTTAGAGAGTTCAACTATTCCACATCCTGCGATTGAGGCTCTTTTTACAATTGATGAAGAAACCGGAATGACAGGGGCAAAGGGATTAAAAGGAGGCCTATTAGCAGGTGAAATTCTTTTAAATTTAGATACAGAAGAAGACGACGAAATTGATATCGGATGTGCTGGAGGAATTGACGTAACTGCAGCAGCAGAATACGATGAAGAAGATGCACCAGGAAATTCAGTAGGATATCGCATTACAATTAAAGGATTGAACGGTGGGCATTCAGGAATGGATATCCACAAAGGATTGGGGAATGCCAACAAAATCATGAACCGATTATTGTTTGATTCTTTTGATAATTTTGGCTTGCAAATCGCTACAATTAAAGGTGGAAGCTTGCGCAATGCAATTCCACGCGAAAGTGTAGCAACTGTTGTTATTGCTCAGATGTACGATGAAGCTTTTGTATACGATATGACGCAAATTGTAGAGGATATCAAAGCAGAATTACATACAGTAGATCCAGAATTGGAAGTGATCTTTGAAAAATTAGACGAAGCTGAAACGCCGAAAAAAGTAATGCCTTCTATGGCACAATATTTTTTCGTGCGCTCGATGTATGCTGCTCATAATGGCGTATTCCGCATGAGCCCAGATTTCGATGATTTAGTTGAAGCGTCGAATAATATCGCTAAAATTGAGGTAGGTAACGGACAGTTAACGGTAAAATGTTTAACGCGTTCATCTGTTGAATCTTCTAAAATGGACGTAGCCAATGGTTTGCGCTCGGCTTTCGAATTAATGGGATGTGAAGTTGAGTTTTCAGGTTCTTACCCAGGATGGAGCCCGAATCCTAGCTCGGAAATTTTAGATGTGTTAGTGGATATTTACGAAAAACAACACAGCGAAAAACCTAGTGTTGTGGCTTGTCACGCGGGATTAGAATGTGGAATCTTAGGAACGCATTATCCAGATATGGATATGATTTCTTTTGGTCCGACAATCAAAGGAGCTCACTCTCCTGCAGAACGCGCGAATATTGAGTCCCTTCAAAAATTCTGGAACTTTGTTTTAGAGATCTTAAAGCAAATCCCCGAAAGAAAATAAACGCATCGAACGATCGTTAATAGTAAAAAAACAGCAAGAGCCTTTCTTGCTGTTTTTTTTATGTCAAAATCAAGTGCTTTAAATTAAATTATCATAAAATTAAAAAGCACTACTATTATTTTGTACTTTTCCATTCGTTAATAACGAATATGCATTGGTATGAAATTAATAAGAAAGAAGGGAATTAGAATGTTGTTGGTTGTGCCAATACTCTTTTCTTCCGCTTGTATTAGAGAAGGAGACCCAACACATTATCACTATACCATCGAAAATCAAAGTGGTGTTCCGGTAGAGTTGAAAGTCTACAGCATGGAAAAAGATGGAGCAAAAAATAATGTGCACTACATTTCCTTGGCTCCTAACGAACAAATAACAAAAAATTACAAAGATTATCCTTCTTATAGTGGCTATAATTTTGCTGAATTTTTTCGCACAAAGGAAGGAGCGCCTAATGTGGTAGAAGTTATTTATGAAAATAAGAAGAAAACCGTTTTTGTACAACTGCAATTCAATGGTATAATAGAGAATAACTGCACAAACGTTTTTGGGGAAATAGTGGACTGTGAGGAAAGAAATCTGTTAGATACATTTAACTATAGAAATGTAGAGGAGCATTATAAGATAACAAAAGCAGATTATGAAGCAGCAACAGATTGCGATGGGGATTGTCACTAGGCTAAGGCGATTGCGAATAACATTTAGGAGCGTACAGCTAGTGAAAATCGGGAAATTACGAGTAATTGAACACTTGTTTGATGTGTGCGTTGAAAAATAAAGACAAATTATAAAATCAGTTTTAATAAGGATATAATGCAAGTATTTTTACTGCTATAATCCAATCAAATATTTAGGATGAAAACACTTTACTTTACCTTCGTGGCACTATGTTTTACAAGCATCTTGGTGGCCCAAGAGGTTAAATTTAAAAACAAATCGGTATTTATTGATAAACAAGAGGTGTTGCGCTATGAACAACCTTTTTTATCCGATGAAATTACGTTCAAAAAACTCCATTCGCAGGAGGAAGTTGTTTATATCACGCCTGCAAGAGAAGATAGAGGAAAATACAATGAAATAATCTATTATACCCTTGTTTTTGTGCAAGAAAAAGTGTCTTTTGAAACACAAAAATTCAATCAAAAAGGCATGAAAAATATTTTCAAACAATTGGTGAAAGAAGGGGTTGTTTTGCCTGATGGAACTGTCAATGTTGAGGCTATGGAACGCTTTAAAGTGAAATATGAAGACACCCTTACCAAGCTTTTAATTCGCTAAGAGGAAGACAGATAATCCTAAATATTTTAAGGAAATTTTAATTTTTAAGCCAGGCGAATTGTAAATTGCTTTTTGTACATTAGTTGCCTCAAGAAAACAAAACTCAAAAGCATTATGAAAAAATCAATCTTAGCACTGGCATTAGTAAGTTTAGTAGCTATTTCATGTGGAGATAAAAAATCAACAGATACAACTACACCCGAACAAGCTGTAGAGCAAACAACAGAAGTGCCTCAACAAAAAGAGTTGACTTACGCTATTGAATGGACTGCATTCAAAACACCAGCAAAAGTTGGAGTAAAAGGAACATTTGATCAAGTGAAATTGTCAGAGGTAAACCAAGAAGCAGCTACGTTAGCTGAAGGATTAAAAGGAGCTCAGTTTTCAATTGTCACAAGTTCAGCTAGTACGGGAGATCCAGCTAGAGATGAAACGTTGCGTTTGAATTTCTTCAGTAAGTTAGTAGGAAACATCAATGGATTCTTTGGAGAGTTTAAAGAGGGGAAAGTACTTGTAAATCTTACGCTGAATGGAATTACGAAAGAAAAAGAGTTTTCTTATGAAGAAACAGAAGCAGGTGTAAAATTAAATGGTGCGATTGACATCTTAGCAGATTTTACTGCAAAAGACGCTTTCAATGCTTTACATGAAGCTTGTGGTGCTTTACACGAAGGAAAAACATGGTCTGATGTAGAGATTGCTGTAGAGATTAAAAAATAAAAGTAATAAAAGAGATGAAATGAAGAGGAATATGCAGATATATTCCTCTTTTTTTTTACCTTTGCAGTCCAATTAAATTATCTCTTTTCTAGATATGACAGATCGATTACAAATTATAAAACAGCGTTTTGACGAAATCTCGGATTTGATTATTCAGCCCGATGTGATTGCAGATCAAAAACGATATGTTCAATTAAACAAAGAATATAAAGATTTAAAGCAGTTGGTTGAAAAACGTACTGAATACTTAAATCTTACAGCAAATATAGCAGAAGCAAATGAAATCTTAGCGGACGGGAGTGATGCAGAAATGGTTGATATGGCCAAAATGCAACTAGAAGAAGCGAAAGATCGCATGCCAGAATTAGAAGATGAAATAAAATTTCTTTTAATTCCAAAAGATCCAGAAGACACGAAAAACGTAATGGTGGAAGTGCGTGCTGGAACGGGAGGAGATGAAGCGAGTATTTTTGCTGGAGACCTGTTTAGAATGTATACCAAGTATTGTGAATCTAGAGGTTGGAGAACATCTGTTGTAGATGTGAACGAAGGGACTTCGGGAGGATACAAAGAGGTTATTTTTGAAGTAACAGGAGAAGATGTGTACGGAACACTGAAGTTTGAAGCAGGGGTGCACCGTGTACAGCGTGTTCCTCAAACAGAAACACAAGGTCGTGTTCACACTTCTGCAGCAACCGTAATGGTGTTGCCTGAAGCGGAAGAATTTGACGTTCACATTGATATGAACGATGTGCGTATTGACTTATTCTGTTCGTCAGGACCTGGAGGACAGTCGGTAAATACAACGAAATCTGCCGTGCGTATGACGCATATCCCAACCGGATTAGTCGCGCAATGTCAGGATGAAAAATCACAGCACAAAAATAAAGATAAAGCTTTGTCTGTATTGCGTTCTCGTTTATACGAAATGGAGTTGGCGAAAAAGCAAGAAGAAGATGCTAAAAAACGTAACTCTCAAGTAAGTAGTGGTGACCGTTCTGCAAAAATTAGAACGTATAACTATCCACAAGGACGCGTGACAGATCACCGCATTGGATTGACGCTATACGATCTAGATGGTGTGATGAATGGAGGTATTCAGAAAATTGTAGAAGAGTTACAATTGGTGAGTAATACAGAGAAGTTAAAAGAAAGCGAAGTTTATTAATACGCAAGATAAAGAAAAACCACACTAAGCAGTGTGGTTTTTTTACAAAGTACTAGAGCATGACAACACAACAACTCATTGAGCAAATTCAACGCAAAAAATCGTTTCTATGTGTAGGGTTAGACGTTGATTTAACTAAGATTCCCGTATTTTTACTCGAAGAAGAGGATCCGATTTTTAGTTTCAACAAAGCAATTATTGACGCTACCCATGATTTAGCGGTAGCCTATAAACCCAATATCGCTTTTTTTGAAGCTTATGGATTGAAAGGATGGGAGTCTTTGAAAAAGACGATTGCTTATATCAAGGAGTATTATCCAGCATTGTACACGATTGCAGATGCGAAAAGAGGCGATATCGGCAATACAGCAACCATGTATGCTAAGGCCTTTTTTGAAGATATGGCTTTTGACAGTGTAACGGTTGCTCCTTATATGGGAAAAGATTCTGTAGAACCTTTTTTGGCTTTTGAAAACAAACACACCATTTTGTTGGCCTTAACGTCTAATGAAGGAGCTTTTGATTTTCAAACGCAATTGATTGATGGAGAACCCTTGTACAAAAAGGTAATTCAAACATCGCAACACTATAAAAATGCATCGAATTTGATGTATGTAGTAGGAGCGACAAAAGCAGAATATTTCAAGGATATTCGCCAAGTTGCGCCTACAAGCTTCCTATTAGTTCCAGGTGTTGGAGCACAAGGAGGTAGCTTACAAGAAGTTTGTCAGTATGGATTAGCAGAAAATGTGGGGTTGTTGATTAATTCTTCCCGCGGGATTATTTACGCTTCGAATCAAGCGGATTTTGCGGAGAAAGCTAGAGAAGAGGCGCTGAAAATGCAGCAAGAAATGCAAGCCATTTTAAAGGAACGATTATGCTAGTATTCAAAGATCAATTAGGACGTGAACACCGGTTTGAGCAATCGCCAAAACGCATCGTTTCTCTTGTGCCATCACTGACAGAAACGCTTTTCGACCTAGGGTTAGAAGATGAATTAGTAGGCATTACAACAGCTTGTATACATCCCTATCACCTCGGGGTAACCAAGGAGCACATTGGAGAACCTCGAAAAGTTGATGTTGAGAAGATTAAGGGATTGAATCCCGATGTTATTATTGCCAATATCGAAGAGAATACACTAGAAGAAATAGAGCGATTAAAGGGAATTTGTCCGATTTGGTTAACAGATGTTCGAACGATGGATCAAAACATTCAGCTAATGGAAGCTTTGGGACAATTGTTTAATAAGCGCACAGAAGCGCGTAAATGGATGGATAAGATCCAGTTTGGGCAAAAGGACTTGATGGACTTTGTAAGTGATAAACAAGGATATAAAGTAGCTTATTTTGTCGGTAAAGACCCATTTACTGTTGCGGGAGAGGGAACGTTGATTCACGAATTCCTAACCTTGAACCAGTTTGAGAATGTCTATGCCACGCGAGCGGAGCTTTATCCTGAAGTTGAAATAAAAAAAATAAGAATACAAGGCGATCCCGAAGTGGTATTTCTCCCTTCCATGCCTTATGCTTTTCAAGAAGAAGATGCTTTTGAAATCGGGCGATTTACCCATCATGGAAAAACAGTCTTTGTCGAAGGAGAAATGTTTTCTTGGTATGGTACCCGGGTGTGTAAGGCATTTGCATACTTTAAACAAATTCACAATCGATTATAAAATAAAAATCTCACTACTAGTGAGATTTTTTTATTTTTAGAACCGCTATAACGATGAATGGATCCACCTCCTTCAAGGTCATCCCCTAAAGTAAAATCGCCATCAGTATCCTCCATATACCCCTTTAGGGTACACGATAAACTCAAAAGTCGCTAATTCGTGCCTCAAAATGACTCTATTTAGCTCGATGCGAAAAAAAAACAGAAAAATCCTGAAAAAAGTGAATTTTTCATGCCTTTAGATTGTGAAAAAACACTTTAAAAACTGTATATTAGCACGTTTAATAATGACAATTTAAATTTAATATACTTATGTCTGAAGGAGAAAAGTTGATTCCTATTAACATTGAGGAACAGATGAAATCAGCTTACATTGATTATTCAATGTCTGTGATTGTATCTCGAGCGCTTCCCGATGTTAGAGATGGCTTAAAACCTGTGCATCGAAGAGTGTTATTTGGTATGTACGAGTTAGGCGTTATGTCTAATAGAGCACATAAAAAGTCTGCCAGAATTGTAGGGGAAGTTTTAGGTAAATACCACCCACACGGTGATAGTTCTGTATATGACGCCATGGTGCGTATGGCTCAAGATTGGAGCATGCGTTATTTGCTTGTAGATGGACAAGGTAACTTTGGATCTGTAGATGGAGATAGCCCGGCAGCAATGCGTTATACAGAGGCTAGAATGAAGAAGATATCTGAAGAGATTCTTGCCGATATCGATAAAGAAACCGTTGATTTCCAATTAAACTTTGACGATACTTTAGAAGAGCCAAAAGTAATGCCAACGCGTATTCCTACTTTATTGGTTAATGGTGCTTCGGGTATTGCTGTAGGTATGGCAACTAATATGGCTCCGCATAACTTATCAGAAGTTATTGATGGAACATTGGCGTATATCGATAATAACGATATTGAGATTGACGAATTGATGAACCACATCAAAGCGCCCGATTTCCCTACAGGTGGAGTTATTTACGGTTATGAAGGAGTAAGAGAAGCTTTCAAAACAGGACGCGGACGCGTAGTAATGCGCGCAAAAGCCAATTTCGAAGAAGTTGATGGTAGAGAGTGTATCGTGGTAACGGAAATTCCGTTCCAGGTAAACAAAGCCGAAATGATTAAGAAAACGGCCGAAGCAGTTAACGACAAGAAAATTGAGGGAATTGCTACTATCCGCGATGAATCGGATCGAAAAGGGATGCGTATTGTTTACGTATTAAAACGCGATGCTATTCCAAACATTGTATTAAATACACTTTATAAGTATACACAACTGCAGTCGTCTTTCAGTGTAAACAATATTGCATTGGTAGATGGACGTCCACAAACATTGAACTTAAAAGAGCTGATCTACCACTTCGTAGAACACAGACACGATGTTGTAGTTCGACGTGCGCAATATGAGTTGAGAAAAGCGGAAGAACGCGCACATATCTTAGAAGGGTTAATTATAGCGTCAGATAATATAGACGAAGTAATTGCTTTAATACGCTCTTCAAACAATGCAGATGAAGCTAGAGCCAAATTAATTGAACGTTTTTCTTTATCTGAAATTCAAGCCCGTGCTATTGTTGAAATGCGTCTACGTCAATTAACTGGACTAGAGCAAGATAAATTACGTGCGGAGTACGAAGAAATCATGAAATTAATCAACCACTTAAAAGAGTTATTGGCAAGCAAAGAAATGCGAATGAACTTGATTAAGGAGGAGTTAAATGAAGTAAAAGCTAAATTCGGAGATGAGCGTCGTTCTGTTATTGAATATGCTGGAGGAGATGTAAGTATTACGGATCTTATCGCAGATGAGCAGGTAGTGATTACTATTTCTCACGCCGGATATATCAAGAGAACACCACTTTCTGAATATAAGACACAAAATAGAGGAGGAGTAGGACAGAAATCGGCAGGAACAAGAGATCAAGATTTCTTGGAGCATATGTATGTTGCTACAAATCACCAATATATGTTGTTCTTTACTCAAAAAGGAAAGTGTTTCTGGATGAGAGTGTATGAAATTCCTGAAGGAACAAAAGTAAGTAAAGGACGTGCTATTCAAAACTTGATTAACATCGAGAATGACGACAAAGTGAAAGCGTTTATTTGTACACAAGATCTAAAAGATGAAGAGTACATCAACAATCACTATGTTATCATGGCGACCAAACAAGGTCAAGTGAAGAAAACACCTTTAGAGCAATATTCTCGCCCGAGACAAAATGGTATCAATGCCATTACAATTAAAGAAGACGATGAATTACTAGAAGCGAAATTAACAGATGGTAAGAGTAAAGTATTAATTGCTGTAAAATCTGGAAAATTAGTTCGTTTTGATGAGGAAAAAACGCGTCCAATGGGTAGAACTGCTTCGGGAGTTCGCGGAATTACGTTAGCAGATGACAAAGATGAAGTAATCGGAATGGTATCAGTTAGCGATCTGAATAGTGAAATCTTGGTTGTATCTGAAAACGGATATGGTAAGCGTTCAGCTTTAGATGAATACCGAGAAACAAACCGTGGAGGTAAGGGAGTTAAAACGATGAATATCAGTGATAAAACGGGATTGTTAGTTTCAATTAACGTTGTTACTGATGCAGATGATTTGATGATTATCAATAAATCAGGATTAACGATCCGCATGCGTATTTCTGATCTTCGTGTAATGGGACGTGCAACGCAAGGGGTTCGTTTGATTAACATCAAAGGAAATGATTCTATTGCCGCTGTTTGTAAGGTAATGAAAGAAGAGGATGAAGAGGATCAAGACCAAGAATTTGTAGAAATTGATGGAACAGTATTAGACGTTACAGAAAATTTTGAGGATCAAGACGATGATCAAGAACTAGAAGACCAAGATCAAGAATAAAAAATAAAACAACAGAGTTATGAATAAAAAATTTGTTTATTTAGCAGCTGCTCTAATGATTTCAGGGCTTTCTATGGCTCAGAAGAAAGAGTTGAAAGATGCTGAGAAAGCAGTAAAAAAAGGAAATGTTGTAGAAGCTAATGCAGCATTGAAAGCCGTTGAAGGTGTTTTAGGTCAAGCAAATAATGACCAAAAAATTCAATTTTATTACTTAAAATCGAATTTGGCCTTTCAACAAATTGAGAAAAACCAAGATTTCGATGCCAATGTGGATCGAATGGTAGAAGCTTATAAAGAAATAGCGGCAATTGACAAAAACAATAAATTTGCGAAACAAGCAAATGAGGAGTTAGGAACAGTTGCTTCTAAAGTAATTAACAAAGCGATTGAAGATAATAATTCATCAAACTATAAGGGAGCTACTAAAAAGTTCAAGCAAGCATTTGATATCAATCCACAAGATACGTTGTATTTATATTATGCTGCTTCAACAGCAATTAGCTCTAAAGATTATCCTGCAGCAACGGCTTACTACAAGCAATTAATTGATTTGGGATATAAAGGAAATGAATCCTACTATACTGCAGTTGAAAAAGCTACAGGTGAAGTTCAAAACTTTGGTAAAGATTCTAAGATGAGAGATGTATTAGTGAAACAAGGTTCACATACAGATCCTAAATTAGTGAAAGAGGAATCAAAACGCCCTGAAATTGTTAAAAATTTAGCGCTAATCTATTACCAAGAAGGTCAATATGAGGAGGCTGAAAAAGCAATCGTTGAGGCTAGAAAATCAAATCCAGATGATACAAACTTAATGTTGACGCAAATGGATTTGTATTTGAAGTCAAATAATATGGGTAAATACGAGGAAATTGCGAAAGAAGCCTTAACTAAGAACCCCAATGACGATTTATTGTTGTATAATTTAGGTGTTACAAGTTACCAAGCAGGTAGAGTTGAGGATGCTAAAAAGTATTACGAGCAAGCCATTCGCATCAATCCGAAAAACGATAATGCTTATTTAAATATGGCCTTCATTAAATTGCAACCAGACGAGGAATTGACTAATAAGATGAATAGTTTAGGCATGTCTGCGGCAGATAATAAAAAATACGAGCAATTGCAAAAAGAAAAGAAAGCGATTTATCGTGATGCAATGAATGATTTAGAAAAAGTGTTAGCGATTAATCCACAAAACGAGGAAGCTATTCAAACACTGAAAAACATTTATCGCGCGTTAGAAATGAATGATAAATTAAAAGCTTTAGAAGCAAAATAGGTTTTAAATAAACAGGTTTAAAAAAAAAGCAGAGAGAAATCTCTGCTTTTTTTTTTATAGCGTATTCGTTGTTGATTTTTTAATCTGTAGCTAATTTTCTTATTCTTTCTAAATAACATATTTTATTTCTTGTTTTTTGTATAAAATGAAGCATTGAATTTAACTTAATCTACTTTTGGCTATCTTTCTATGTTGGACTCCTTTTTTCAGTTACAAGCGCTTTTTTCTACTTCAAGCCTTTTTTTTTGTTAAAAATCTAAAAATTGAGATTGAGAAAAATTAATTTTTTTTTAAGAGAATTATTTTACTCAATTTGCGATTGACTTATTTTGTTGCGAATCAATTTTTTTCTTTCTTCCTTTTCATCGACAATCTCATCCTTTTATGATGATATTTTGCGAATTAAATATTTTTTTATATTTTAAAGTTAAACGTGTTTTTTATGAAAAAAAATAAGTTTAACTATGTATGTTGTGTTGTTGAATATTAATATCGGTAATAATTATATTTTATTATTAAAAAATACATAATGACTGTAACTTTGATGGGTTATGATATTTTAATGTTATACAATAAAAAAGTGAAAATTATGATAAGAAAAGTTATTCCGCTATTCGCCCTGATTCTAAGTACTTCGGCCATGGCGCAAGTAGGTATCGGTACTAAAAAAGCTGCAAGTGCGGCTCAATTAGATATTGTAGCTGAAAAAAAAGGAGTTTTAATTCCTCGTGTTAAACTTGAAGTTCTGACACAGTATGCACCAATAGAAGGTGATCAAGTTGAAAGTTTATTGGTATATCACACAGGTGAGCATAATCTTAAAGCAGGATTCTATTATTGGAGAAATAATAGCTGGATTCCTTTGCTTTCAGGAGATACGGTGATTGACCGGATGAATAATACATTCACTATTGGAGCCAATCCAACAAAGAATAATGAAGAGTCTTTAATTATAACGGATACTGAGAATCACAGTGTGTATTTGGCGATTCGTGAAATCGCGAATAACAGCACCTTCGTTACGAATTTAGTTGATAACAACGAATTCATTACTAAGTTAGGAGATAGTATTGACTTCATCAATCAAATTACGAACAACAGCGAGTTTGTTGAAAATATCATCAACAAACTGAAAGGAAAGTACGGTAATGTCAATTACAATGCAACAACCCATACTTTTGTGTACTATGACGATCAAGGGGTAGAACACGCGATTGATTGGTCGAGCTTAAATACGACCAACTTGCGTTTTACCTTAGAAAATGACTTCTTGATTGTGTGGGATTCCGCCGGTGATTCGGTTCAATTGGCTGTAGCAGAAATCGCGAATAACAGCACTTTTGTTACGAACTTAGTTGATAACAACGAATTCATTACTAAGTTAGGAGATAATATTGACTTCATCAATCAAATTACCAACAACAACGAGTTTGTTGAAAATATCATCAACAAACTGAAAGGAAAGTACGGTAATGTCAATTACAATGCAACAACCCATACTTTTGTGTACTATGACGATCAAGGAGTAGAACACGCGATTGATTGGTCGAGCTTAAATACGACCAACTTGCGTTTTACCTTAGAAAATGACTTCTTGATTGTGTGGGATTCCGCTGGTGATTCGGTTCAATTGGCTGTAGCAGAAATCGCGAATAACAGCACTTTTGTTACGAACTTAGTTGATAACAACGAATTCATTACTAAGTTAGGAGATAATATTGACTTCATCAATCAAATTACCAACAACAACGAGTTTGTTGAAAATATCATCAACAAACTGAAAGGAAAGTACGGTAATGTCAATTACAATGCAACAACCCATACTTTTGTGTACTATGACGATCAAGGGGTAGAACACGCGATTGATTGGTCGAGCTTAAATACGACCAACTTGCGTTTTACCTTAGAAAATGACTTCTTGATTGTGTGGGATTCCGCTGGTGATTCGGTTCAATTGGCTGTAGCAGAAATAGCGAATAACAGCACTTTTGTTACGAACTTAGTTGATAACAACGAATTCATTACTAAGTTAGGAGATAATATTGACTTCATCAATCAAATTACCAACAACAGCGAGTTTGTTGAAAATATCATCAACAAACTGAAAGGAAAGTACGGTAATGTCAATTACAATGCGACAACCCATACTTTTGTGTACTATGACGATCAAGGGGTAGAACACGCGATTGATTGGTCGAGTTTAAATACGACCAACTTGCGTTTTACCTTAGAAAATGACTTCTTGATTGTGTGGGATTCCGCTGGTGATTCGGTTCAATTGGCTGTAGCAGAAATCGCGAATAACAGCACTTTTGTTACGAACTTAGTTGATAACAACGAATTTATTACTAAGTTAGGAGATAGTATTGACTTCATCAATCAAATTACCAACAACAGCGAGTTTGTTGAAAATATCATCAATAAACTGAAAGGAAAGTACGGTAATGTCAATTACAATGCGACAACCCATACTTTTGTGTACTATGACGATCAAGGAGTAGAACACGCGATTGATTGGTCGAGTTTAAATACGACCAACTTGCGTTTTACCTTAGAAAATGACTTCTTGATTGTGTGGGATTCCGCTGGTGATTCGGTTCAATTGGCTGTTGCAGAAATCGCGAATAACAGCACTTTTGTTACGAACTTAGTTGATAACAACGAATTCATTACTAAGTTAGGAGATAATATTGACTTCATCAATCAAATTACCAACAACAGCGAGTTTGTTGAAAATATCATCAATAAACTGAAAGGAAAGTACGGTAATGTCAATTACAATGCGACAACCCATACTTTTGTGTACTATGACGATCAAGGGGTAGAACACGCGATTGATTGGTCGAGCTTAAATACGACCAACTTGCGTTTTACCTTAGAAAATGACTTCTTGATTGTGTGGGATTCCGCTGGTGATTCGGTTCAATTGGCAGTAGCAGAAATCGCGAATAACAGCACCTTCGTTACGAATTTAGTTGATAACAACGAATTCATTACTAAGTTAGGAGATAATATTGACTTCATCAATCAAATTACCAACAACAACGAGTTTGTTGAAAATATCATCAACAAACTGAAAGGAAAGTACGGTAATGTCAATTACAATGCGACAACCCATACTTTTGTGTACTATGACGATCAAGGGGTAGAACACGCGATTGATTGGTCGAGCTTAAATACGACCAACTTGCGTTTTACCTTAGAAAATGACTTCTTGATTGTGTGGGATTCCGCTGGTGATTCGGTTCAATTGGCTGTAGCAGAAATCGCGAATAACAGCACTTTTGTTACGAACTTAGTTGATAACAACGAATTCATTACCAAGTTAGGAGATAATATTGACTTCATCAATCAAATTACCAACAACAACGAATTCATTGAAAACATCATTGAAGAGTTAAAAGGAAAATATGGAAACGTAGGGTATGATACTACGACCCATTCGTTTTTCTATTATGATGAAAACAAGCAACCCGTACCGATTAGCTGGGATGTTTTAGGAAACACAAAAATTAAAACCTTTGCTGTGAACAGTGATTTCTTAATTATTACGGATACAGAGGATAGGGAATTTAAAGTATCGATTGATGAATTAGGAGAGATCATCGCAAACAACGATGTATTCGTTACGAACTTAGTTGATAACAACGAATTCATTACTAAGTTAGGAGATAGTATTGACTTCATCAATCAAATTACCAACAACAGCGAGTTTGTTGAAAATATCATCAATAAACTGAAAGGAAAGTACGGTAATGTCAATTACAATGCGACAACCCATACTTTTGTGTACTATGACGATCAAGGGGTAGAACACGCGATTGATTGGTCGAGCTTAAATACGACCAACTTGCGTTTTACCTTAGAAAATGACTTCTTGATTGTGTGGGATTCCGCAGGTGATTCGGTTCAATTGGCGGTAGCAGAAATCGCGAATAACAGCACTTTTGTTACGAATTTAGTTGATAACAACGAATTCATTACTAAGTTAGGAGATAATATTGACTTCATCAATCAAATTACCAACAACAACGAATTCATTGAAAACATCATTGAAGAGTTAAAAGGAAAATATGGAAACGTAGGGTATGATACTACGACCCATTCGTTTTTCTATTATGATGAAAACAAGCAACCCGTACCGATTAGCTGGGATGTTTTAGGAAATACAAAAATTAAAACCTTTGCTGTAAACAGTGATTTCTTAATCATTACGGATACAGAGGATAGGGAATTTAAAGTATCGATTGATGAATTAGGAGAGATCATCGCAAACAACGATGTATTCGTTACGAACTTAGTTGATAACAACGAATTCATTACTAAGTTAGGAGATAGTATTGACTTCATCAATCAAATTACCAACAACAGCGAGTTTGTTGAAAATATCATCAATAAACTGAAAGGAAAGTACGGTAATGTCAATTACAATGCGACAACCCATACTTTTGTGTACTATGACGATCAAGGAGTAGAACACGCGATTGATTGGTCGAGTTTAAATACGACCAACTTGCGTTTTACCTTAGAAAATGACTTCTTGATTGTGTGGGATTCCGCAGGTGATTCGGTTCAATTGGCTGTTGCAGAAATCGCGAATAACAGCACTTTTGTTACGAACTTAGTTGATAACAACGAATTCATTACTAAGTTAGGAGATAATATTGACTTCATCAATCAAATTACCAACAACAACGAATTCATTGAAAACATCATTGAAGAGTTAAAAGGAAAATATGGAAACGTAGGGTATGATACTACGACCCATTCGTTTTTCTATTATGATGAAAACAAGCAACCCGTACCGATTAGCTGGGATGTTTTAGGAAACACAAAAATTAAAACCTTTGCTGTGAACAGTGATTTCTTAATCATTACGGATACAGAGGATAGGGAATTTAAAGTATCGATTGATGAATTAGGAGAGATCATCGCAAACAACGATGTATTTGTTACTAATCTAGTTGACAACCAGCAATTTATTACTAAGTTAGGAGATAGTAATGAATTTAAAACGATCATTAAAAACAATGCTCCAGCATCTGCATTAACCTTAACAGATACTACAGTCAATGTTGATGCTGTACAAGCAGGTTTCTCTTTCAACAATGGTTTGAATACCCAGACAGTGCAATTCTCAGAAAGCTTAACTGCTTTAGCTAAAGGAAAAGACGCAAATCTTTTGACTGAATACTACTTCAAGAATGAGACAGGAGGTCAAGACAGTGTTGTGATTCAGGTAACCCAAGATATCATCCAAGATTTTGAGACGATTTTAAACGATAATAGCGTAAAAATGCTTTTGCAACAATTTATTTTGGAGGCACAAGGAAATATATCTGTCGTGCGCAATACCGATGGGGATTTGATTATTAAAACACCTAGTAGTGAATTTAATTTAACCACAGAGATTAAGACAAAGGAGACGACTACAACTTTGACTTCTTCTGGAGCGGGTGTCTACGTATACAAAAACGAAGAAGCGATTAAAACCAATGGGGCTGGAACTACTATTAATGTAGTAGAAGATGTGGAAAATAATTTCCAAACCATCGTGGATAATACGAATGTAAAAAATATTTTGAATGAGTTTATAAGCAATGCTGTTGGAGTGGTAGACTATTCCTATGATGAAGTTATTAAGCCTGAGAAGTGGTTAAATACAACGAAGAAAGTAGCCGTCAGAATGTTTGATATTACGCTAGGGGTAAAGACAAATGTGGTGGAGATAACAGGCGATTTTGCTGAAGTAGTTATACACGCACGTTTGATCAATAAAACAACCAATTCGATTACGGAAGGTGTTATTAGAAAAAAGGTCGTGAATGGAAATACACAACTTGTTTTAGGTATACCAGGAATTATTACAACATACCATCCAGTAGGAACATACTACTTGATTCTGGAGTATGTGAAAAAGTAAATTGCTTAACCGAATTAAAAATACACAGTTATGATGTATAAAAAAATAATATTTTCTGTACTATTCCTGTTTTTGAGTTTTATTTCTTATGCTCAAATAGGAATAGGCACAGAAGAACCGACCTATGAATTTGAAACAAAAGGAACAGTTCGATTTCAAGATCTAGAACAACAAAGCCAATATACCCATTATAGGCAAGTTCGAAGTGACGATGAAGGGCGCTTAACAGCCATACAGTTTTATCAAAATGGCTTGATTTTTAAAAACATAGTGAAACAGTTTATGACGAATGTAGTAATCGTTCCTGTTGCTATGCCACAAGATTTAGGAGTAAAGTTAACTGTAGAAGTAGATGCGCATAGTGAAACAACTGTGATTTTGACTTACAATGTACCGATTTATTTAAATGTTAATACGGCTAGCGTATATCCGCATTTTGGAGGAGTACAATTGATCAAGACGGAGGGGATACAAACGCAAATTATGCACGGAGGATCGAGGAAATTTTCTTTTGCATTGTCTTATCCCAATGCGATTAATGAAACAAAACGCGGAATGTTTATCGATGGCAAGTATGTGGATGTGATTAAAAATACAACAAATACAAAGAAAATAGTAGAATATTCACTAAAAGGATTTACGGATGGCCCCAATTTTACAGCTTTGTTTTTTGGGGATTCTATCTCTGATTTATCCCTAAATTCAATGGGAGTAGGCGTGTTTTCTGCTATGATTTTTGATAAAAAACTTTAAAACAAAAAGGATGAGACAATTTTTTTTAACTATCACCTTGTTTGTTGTAAATGTAGGTGTCGCTCAGGTAGGTGTTGGAATTGAAACACCAGAAGTAGATTTTGATGTGAATGTGATAATGAAGGCCAGTAATCTTCCTAATGTCAGTGATCAATTAGAAACCTATAACAGAGTTTTATATGCAGATGTAGATGGAAATATTGGATATCGACAACGAATTCGCGATAGTTATGTATATAGAACGAGTTATTTTCAAAAAATGACCAGTGCGGTACAAGTTGGTCAAACACTAACTCCACTGAATTTGGCTATTACCGTCCCAATTTTACCCATGAAGAGATCTTTGATGGAAATCAACTATAGTATTGGTGTAATCAATGGAGGTACGGGACAAGGTTCTATCCTTATTAGCAAGATAGAAAATGGAAGTGAAACAATTTTATACCAAGCGACGCGTACCTATTCGTTTTCTAATGGATATGCACCTAGTGCATCTGCAAAAGGAATAGCCATATCGAATATGTATTATGACGAGGTAGAAAATAGCAGTACGAGTGTGAAGTTAGTTACCTATAAAGTGTACGGTATTCTATCGCAGCCTGCCGCTAATTCCTATTCCAACAACATATTTGGAATGTGGAGAAAAGTCAATGATGTAAAAAATTACAATTGGGGTAAAGGATCGATTAACATTACAATTTTTGATTATTAAGATGAAACAATTATTTAAAATACATTGGTTGCTTTCCTTCTTGTTCACGGGGTATCTCTTTGGGCAAGTAGGTATACACAATGAAAAGCCTGAAGCTGATTTAGATGTAAAAGGCGAAGTGAGATTGCGTAAACTGGCAAATCCCATCGAGTATAATCGAATGATTTTAGCTGATGAACATGGAAACTTAGGATACAATGATTTGGGGGAGGATGCGTATACTGCAAAAGACGTTTTGTTTAAGAATTTACCGCAAAGTGTTTCTACAACACTCGTGAATAATTCAAATGCAGTGACGATGGTACCTGTAGAATTGAATCTAGATTTGGTCGTTAAAATTGAACCGCGTACAACAGTGGCTGTCGCTTTAGAATACAATGTTTCCATCACGGGGGTATTAACTAACATCAATACTCCTGTGCCTGGTTATATGGGGATAACCTTATATCGAAGTGAAAATAATATTCAAACCGAATTAGAAGAGGGGTCGCGTAAGTTTACCTTATATAATGTACCTAAAAACTATGGATCAGAGCGACATATCACCATGCCTGTTTCAGGTAAAGCGACAGATATTTTCACGAACCTAACAACTAGTGCAAAATACATAACGTATTCAGCCAAAGGGTATGTTGAAAATGGTAGGGGAACCATGTTTTTTGGAAGTCCAGTGGGCGCTGATGAAAATTATGGAACAGGAGTGTTTATCATTCAAATTTACGAAAAAAAACTATAGCCTTTTGTATATAAACATCTTACGTGTTGTTAGACGGGATAGGATAAAAAAGAAAAACATGACAAAAATAAAATTATATACTGTAGCAGTACTCAGTTTAAGTGGTGTACTACTCTATGGACAAGAAACCCCTTCGTTGATTACCAACGAAGGACTCTTCTCCGTGTCTCCAGAAGGTGTAGTCTCGATAGAGGGAAATTTCGAGAACAGCGCATCTGGACATGTAACCAATGATGGCATGGTGATTTATTTTCACGATTTCATCAACGATGGCGCTTATGGAATTACCACCAAAGGGACTACTTCGACCACTGTATTTACGGTGGAAGGTAATCCTCAGCGAGCGAAACAAATTGCTGGAAATCAATTGGCTTCGTTTTACAACATCATTTTTGATAGCCCAGTGAGCAAAGTTGCTTTTGATTTAAAAAACAATATCGATGCAACTGGTTTGGTTGATTTTCAAAATGGAATCGTTGTCGTGGATTCGACATATAATCCCATCACGAAAGTTTCACATGGGATGTTTACCTTCAAAAAAGGAGCTACAGCTCAGCATATGGGTGACGCTTCTCACGTAGAGGGTGCGATTGAAAAGATAGGAAATGAGATTTTTGTATACCCTATAGGGGATCAAGAGCGCTATCGCCCAGCTCGAATATCAGCATCTAAAGAAGTAGGGGATGTTTTTTTAGGTCAATACGTGTATAATGATGCTGCTTTTTTTAACGCTCGTCAAAATACAGTTGGGGTGATCAATAGCATCAACGATACCGAATATTGGATTGTAGACAAGGGTACTAACGAGCAAAGTGATGTTTTGTTGACCTTAACTTGGGATGAATCAACAACTTCTGCTGCTGTATTGACTAATCCTGAAGAGGAATTGCACATTGTGCGTTGGGATGCCAAACAACAGATTTGGGTGGATGAAGGTGGTGTTGTCGATATGTCTACCAAAGAAGTGACGACTATTGGAACGGTAAAAGGTTATGGTTTTTTCACTTTGGGAACCGTTAAAAAGGACTGGATTTTAGATGGGGATATTGTAATCTACAACTTAGTTACAGCAGATGGCGATGGGAAGAACGATTATTTTATCATTGACAACATCAAGAACTATCCCAACAAAGTAGAGATTTTCAACCGTTGGGGAGCTCGTGTGTATGAGACGACGGATTACGATCCGAAAGGCGACGGAAGCACGAATGTTTTTAGAGGTTATTCTGAAGGAAAAGTCACAGTTGACAAAGGGAGTAAATTGCCAAGCGGTACGTATTACTACGTAATTACCTACGAGTACAAAGATGCCAACGGCAGTCGCATGATAAAAAAGGCGGCCAACTTACACCTTGAAACCAATTAAAAACACAAGTAATGAAAAGAAGAAACACAATAAAGCAGGTCTTGATGTGTGGGTTAGGTTTGTTGAGTTTACAACACGTTTCCGCCCAGCAAGATCCTCAATATACGCAGTATATGTATAATCCTGCCTCGATCAACCCTGCTTATTCAGGGAGTGTGAATCACTTGCAACTCTTTGGGTTGTATCGCACCCAGTGGGTAGGATTGGAAGGAGCTCCAAAAACAGCTTATCTCTCAGCTACAACGCCGCTTACCGATAACGGATTAGGCTTGGGCGTTCACTTTAAGAACGACCATTTAGGGGTGATGGATGACAACAGTTTATCCCTTGATTTGGCCTATTCAGTAGATCTAGACCACCAGTATAAATTGGCTTTTGGACTAAAGGGAACAGGGTCTTTGTTGGATGTAAACTACGATAAGTTATATATCTATGATGGCACAGATCCCATCTCAGAAAACAATATAAAAAATAAGTTTTCAGCAAACGTAGGGGCTGGGGTTTACCTTTATTCGGATAAAGCCTATGTTGGATTATCTGCACCTATGATTTTCTCTAGCACGATTTACAACGATAGCGATTATCAAGTAATGAAAGAGAAAGTTCATTTTTACGCAATGGGAGGGTATGTCTTTGATATCAATCGCGATATCCAGTTCAAACCTGCTGCTTTGGTAAAAGTAATGACCGGTGCTCCTTTGCAGGTAGATGTTACGGCTAACTTCTTGTTCTACAATAAATTTACTTTAGGAGCGGCGTATCGTTGGGATGCCGCTGTAAGTGGTTTGGCTGGATTCCAAATCACGGACGGATTATTTGTAGGGTATACGTACGATGCGGATACCAGCAAACTCTCGAAGTACAACTCGGGATCTCACGAGATCTTTATGAAGTTTGAACTATTTAATAACAACAGGAGAAAAGTCGCACCTCGATTTTTCTAAAGACCAGCCTATATGATTAGAAAAAATATATACCAAGGCCTTTTGTTTTGTTTCTTGTTTTCCAGCCTCGTTGGGTTTGGTCAAACCAGAAAAGAACGCAAAGCCGATCGCGAATACGATAATTTTGCCTATGTTGATGCCATCAAGTTTTATGAAGGTATGGTGGAAAAAGGCGAGATCAATACCTCTATTTTGAGTAAGCTAGGGGATTCTTACTATTTCAATGGCAAATTTGTCGAAGCCCATAGATGGTACGATGAGTTGTTTCAAGGGAGTTATCCCGATAAGAATATAGGGGCTTTAGACAAAGAGTATTACTACCGCTATGGTCAAACGCTCAAAGCGGTGAATCAGTTGGAAAAAGCAGATGCTGTATTACAGGAGTTTGCTGCATTAAAAGCGAATGATTCTAGAGCACAACTGTTTATCACCAATAGTGAATTGGTAGAGCAAACCATTGCCTCTTCTCGTTTTACGCTGATGAATCTCTCTACCAATAGTGAATCTTCAGATTATGGTGCTTCTTTGTTGGGCAATCGCTTGATTTTTACTTCTGCACGAGCGAGTGAAGAGATGAAAAACAAAGTACACAATTGGACCAATCAACGCTATACCAAGTTGTATGCAACGACTATTGGCGAGGACGGTAGTTTTGGAGATCCCGTGTTATTTGCCAAGGAAATTGCCTCGAAAGAGCTCAATATGGGAACTGCTGTTTTTACCAAAGATGGCAATACGATGTATTTTACCAGTAACAACGGTAGTGTAGGAGGTAAAAAAGCCCAATACAACGAGGAGGAGTCTTCCTTGTTGAAGATTTATAAAACCCGCAAACAAAGCGATGGCACTTGGGGAACCCTAGAAGCCTTGCCCTTTAACCTGGATGGATATAACACGGCGCACCCGGCGTTGACACCCGATGAGAAGTGGATGTATTTCGTTTCGGATCGCCAAGGAAGTTTAGGTCAGTCGGATTTGTTTCGCGTGAGTCTCTACGATACGGGACGCTTTGGAACCGTAGAACACTTGGGCGATAAAGTCAATACCGCAGGACGAGAAACCTTTCCTTTTATCTCGAGTGATTATATGTTGTACTTTTCCAGTGATGGTCATCCTGGATTTGGAGGGTTGGACTTGTACAAAGTAAAAATCAATCGCGACGGACAACTGGGTGTTCCGACCAACTTAGGATCGGATATCAACAGTGCGTTTGACGACTTTGGTATTTATATTGACGCAGCCACGAAAAAAGGATTTGTGAGCTCCAATAAAACGGGTGGCGTAGGCAGTGATGATGTTTATCTATTTGTGGAAAAGCCTTGTTTCCAAATGATTGACGGAGTGGTCACAGACCTTGAATCACACAAGGCAATTAGCCATGTAGAAATTGCTATTTACGACTACATGGAAAAACAAATCGATGTTGTACAGGCGGATGAACTGGGGTATTACCATTCAGAAAAGTTAGCCTGCGGACAGCAATATCGCATTCACGTGAGTAAAGAAGGCTATTTTGCGAAAGATTTCACTGTAGCGGTGGATCGAAAAATCCAACAACGCGTGAATATCGAATTGGAAATCATCGAAAAAGGAGATGACCTATTCAAGAAATTGAAACTCTCTCCGATTCACTTTGATTTCGACTCCTCGACGATTCGTCCAGATGCGGCCATTGAATTAATGAAGGTAGTCAATACCATGCTAGAGCATCCGAAATTGGAGCTTGATGTTCGATCGCATACGGATAGCCGTGGAGATGATGGATACAACATGAAGTTATCTGAACGCCGTGCGCAAGCAACCATCCAATGGATGATTAGCAAAGGAGTGAAGGCCAGTCGATTAACTGGACGTGGTTATGGAGAAAGCCAGCTAGTCAATCACTGTAGCAATAAAGTAGACTGTACAGATGAACAGCACGAAGAAAACCGTCGAAGTGAGTTTATTATTTTGAATATCAAGTAATTTAATTTTTTCATAAACCTTACTGTTAATTTCAAAAACAGGATTACGTTTACCAAGCGGATGTCATCAAAGACATCCGCTTTTTTCTTTATAGAGAAAATCATCTACTAAACTGAAGAAAAAGGCTGTATAAGTACTATATTGGACTGGCTTATTTACTTTTTCAATCCATTAATTCACAGAAACACCACCAAATTTTGTCTTTTTAAAAATATAGTTGACCTTTGTAAGGTGAAAATAGCCACTCTCATATTATCCTTATTTATGTTTTTCAAACCTGTACTACCGGTTGTGGAATATGTGGTGCTCTATGACTATATCAAAAATGAATTATGTGTCAATAAAGACAAGCCAGAACTTGAGTGTAATGGAAAATGTCACCTCAAAAAGGAGATGGCACATGCTTCAGATACTAAAACTGAGAAAAATAAAGTAAACTTTGCTTCAGCAGAAGTGCAGGTTATGTATTACCAAGCACTTGGTGTAATGAGTACAATCATTTTTAATCCTTATCGCATTACAAATGATAGCGCTGTAGCGAACTTATATTCTTTTTCACTTTCTAATTTTCTGTTCAGACCTCCTGTTTTCTAAATTAAAAATAAGAAGAGTAAATATTTTGGGTATATCAGCTTACGGATTTTGATCCATTTGCTTTGATATGGCTATGTGTATGCTGTCACCTCTTATTGCATTTTTAATTGAGTTCTCAACCCTAGGTTGTAGATCTGTATCTACAATCTTCAAAAGACGAAGCGAACTAAATACTGATGATCACTGTAATATTCAGTGCCCATATGCTTTGTTGCCTTTCATAGAAGAACGTGCGGCAAAAAAATCACAGTATAAAGGCAGCTGAAGTCATTCACTGAAAACAATGAAAAAATTTATTTATTTGCTAGCAGCGCTTTTTGTTGTTACGGCTTGTACTGTGGAAAAAACAGATTACGAAGCTGAAACAACTATTACAGTGCCGGATAATCAGGAATTTAAAGAAGTGTTTTCCATCGAGAAAACCCCGTACAAAATTAGTGTAGAAGCGCTTCAAGGTCATTTGTATCAAGGCTATAATGAAGTGCGTTTGCGAATTTTTCAGACCGATGCGAATCAGGTTGTCGAAGAAGCAAAAGCAACTTTTTTGCCTTTTTTGACCTTGTCCCAGGGTAGTAAGGAATCTTGTCCCAATTTATATGAATTGGCCTATCAAAAACAGGGTCAATATTATAAAGGATATACCGTATTTACCAAAACCAGCAAAGAAGGTACTTGGCAAGTCTTGATTCAACTAGAACTTCAAGGTCAAAAAATAGAACTGACGCAAACCATTTTGATAGAAGAGCAATCCAATAAGAATTTAAATATGACTTCTTTTATTGGTCAGGATCAAGAGGAATACAGTATTGCATTAGTTGCGCCTATGCAACCCAAAGTAGCAGAAAATGCACTTGTGGCTGGTATTTTTAAAAAGAATAAAACGGCTGTAACCTTAGATCAAGCTTATCAAATGGTTGATGATTATACCCTGTATTTGGATCCGCGAATGCCAGAGCCTTCTATGGGGAATCATTCGTCTCCAAATAACCGCAATTTGATTCAAAAAGAAGATGGCTTCTATCATGGCGTTGTCAATTATACGATGACGGGCAATTGGACGTTGAATTTTATCCTTCAAAACCAACAAGGACGCATCCTCAAAGGAACAAAAGTTCCTTTGGATTTTACGCCAGGAATTGAAGGTGTGAAGAGTGAATTGTATCTTGATATACTCTTTTAGCTTATGCGTAGTTTATCTTATTTACTGTTCTTCGCAACAGTGGGAGCTTTAGCTCAATCTACGGGTATTGAACAAGATAGTATCACTGTACTCGATGAAATTGCCGTTATGGCCAAGGCGAAAGAAAAAATCAAAACGGACTTAAAAATGGCCGTTTCAGTGGATGAGTATTTAGCCTCTTCTGAACAGATTAGCTTCATCAAACGCGGGGCTTATGCCTGGGAACCGTTGTTGAACAATATGAGTACGGAGCGATCGACCTTGACGATTGATGGCATGCATATTTTTGGTGCTTGTACAGACAAAATGGACCCTATTACTTCTTATGTAGAAAGCAATAACCTTGCTGCGATTGATATTCAATCTGGACAAGAAGGAGGAATGCACGGATCCACCATTGCAGGAAGCATTGATTTAAAGAGAAAAAACACGGCCTTTAGTCCCTATAATCAATGGACGGGAGGCTATCAAGGTGGTTTTGAATTCAACAATAAACAATACTACAACCTCGGAAATGTTTCTTTTGCTACAAAGAAATGGGCTACTGATGCAAGTATCGCCTATCGTACCGCTCAAAATTACAAGGATGGAAATAATCGAGAAGTAAATCATTCTCAATATAAAAAATGGAATACCTCCTTGGGTATTGCGCATAAAACGAGTGAATTGTCTTCTGTGCGCGTGGATGCTATTTTTGATGTAGCTAAAGATGTTGGATATCCAGCATTGCCAATGGATCTCTGGTTATCACGTGCAATTATTACTTCAATAAGCTATAAACAATTATTTGAAGATCAGCTGATTAAAGTTTGGGATACGAAAGCTTATTTCAATGCCATTGAACATTATATGGATGATACTACGCGTCCGGAAAATTTAGTTCATATGGATATGCCCGGTTGGAGTACGACCTATGGTTTAATCTCTAAGGCAGATTTCAAACAGGGAATCTATAGTTCTGAATTACAGCTTAATGTGTACAATAATCTGTCAATTGCTGAAATGCGCATGTATCCACAAGATCGAGCTAAACAAAGTATGTTTGCCTATACCTGGCCTTGGGTTACTACAACCTACGCAGGTTTATCGTTGAACAATGCCGTTCAATTATCAGAAACGAGTCAATGGCATGTTGGCGGTGGATTAGGGGTGAATTATAACAAGGCGAAATACATTGAATTCAATTGGATTTTTCATCCAGGAGCAGCCCAAGAAAAGACAAGAATTTTGCCAAGCCTTCACACCAGCTATGAAATCAAAGTTGATGCGTTTAATTTTTCACTAGGAGCAGGCTATGGCCACAGAGCTCCGTCGGTTTCTGAAGCTTATGGTTATTACATTTACAATAGCTATGATCGATATGATTACATTGGAAATCCCGATTTGAAAAATGAAGTTTCTCATGAGCTAAATGCAAGTGCTGGATACAAAGGAAAGCGCTTCGGTTTACAAGCCAAAGCCAATTACTTCTACATTAAGGATTATATCATTGGGCGTATTTTAAGCTTGGGAAGTCCGATGAACTACCAATCCATAGGAGTGAAAGGCTATACTTCTTTAGACTATGCTACGTTGTTTAACTTCTCAGTAACGGGAACCTATAATCTTTCCGATCATTTACATTGGAAAGGAAGTCTGACCTATGCAAAAGGACAAGATGACGATCAAGGCAATCTGCCATTTATTCGCCCTTTGAGCTATCAAACATCCTTGCATTATGGCTATGGTGATTTTAGCATACAAACGTCTGTACATGGAGATGCCAAACAACGCGATTATAGTCCAGAGTATGGAGAAAGTCAAACGCCTGCTTATGCCATTTGGAATGCTTCCGTTGATTATTCTTTTTATGTCAAAGATGTCAAAGCGGTGTTTCAAATTGGAGCAGAAAACCTGCTCAACGAATATTACTCTACTTATGCCGATTGGGGCAATATACCAAGAATGGGACGCAATATTTATACGTCCTTAAAACTTAATTTTTAAATAAAAACACGTAAAAAAATGAAAAATACAATAAAATATTTCGCTCTATCTGCTTTAACTTTTGCTATGGTATCATGTTCAAGTGATGACAACAGCTCAGCTGCTAACAATGTAACCTTAGCTTTTACTAATACATTTGGAGATAAAACCATTGTTTTAGGCGATGCTAATTCAACTACAGCTACGGTACATACATCAGCAGAAGGACAAGTCCATCATTTTAGCGAATTAAAATATGTCATTAGCAATATTCGTTTAGTAAAGAATGACGGAAAAGAAATTCCTTATTTTATCAATGATTTAGATCAAGGAGCAACAGTAGTTAACCAAGCGAAAGAAAGCAGTTTGAATTATGTTCTACGCGATATTCCAAAAGGAGAATACAAGCAGATTAAATTCGGATTAGGCGTGAGAAGTGACCTCAATGTTTTGAACGAAGTTCGCTTTCCGCAGTTTTACGCAGCGGCAGGAGCCAATGATACAGAGATGATGTGGGAATGGGGAACAGGGTATCGCTTTACGAAGATTGAAGGTTTTTATGAAGCTGATCACAAACAACTATCCATTCACACCGGAAGCACATTAGAAGATGGCGACAATAACGATTTAAAACAAGGAGTAGATGCTTACAGAGATGTCGTTTTAGATTTACCTGTATTCGCTCAAGTTGGAAAATCATCACCAGTCATTGCGATTAAAGCTGATTTTAATGCCCTTTTAAGTGGAAAATCAAATACGATAACACTTAGCTCAGGTACAGGATCAGATGACAATGCTACACCCAATGTGCATACAGCGGTACAAATGGTAAAATTTGTAGACAATTTAGGAGGAAATGGAACAAGCGATTTAAGCGGCATGTTTTCAATTTTACAAGTTAAAAATTAAATACCACAGGGAGTTGTTTGAAAAGACGACTCCCTTTATTTGCTATGAAAAAAATATATAAAGCAATAAAAATCAGCGTTTTACTTCCTGTTTTGGGGTTGATGTCTTGTCGTTCAGATGATTCTTATGAACCAATAGAATCGAATCCATTCGTAGATTTGATTATTCCAGCTGATTTTCCTTCACTTAATCCCGCTTTTTACAACAATCCACCCACCAAGTTTGGCGTAGAATTGGGTAAAAAATTGTTTTTTGATCCGCGTTTAAGCCGAGATAATACCATTGCTTGTGCTACTTGCCATATCCAATCTAATGCTTATGCAGATCATCAAAAACAAGCCGTTGGAATAGAAGGGAAGGTGGGGCTAAGAAATGTGCCCCCCATTCAGAATCTTGCGTTTATGCTGTATTACAATTGGGATGGGAGTAAACGCCAATTGGAAAGTCAAGTGATTGTCCCTATTATTACTCCAGAAGAGATGCATGCTTCTATTGTGGAAGTAATTGGAAAAATACAAGAAGATTCAGACTATCAAAAATTGTTTCAACAAGCTTTTGGCGATAAGCGAATTACCGATCAGCGCATTTACCAAAGTATTGCACAATATGAATACACCTTAATTTCGGCCAACAGTAAATACGATCAGGTTCAGCGCAAGGAAACGGCATTTACACCCAAAGAACAATACGGCTATGAAGTATTTCAAGTAAAGTGTGCCAGTTGTCACAGTGGTGCTTTATTTACCGATCAGACGTTTAGAAACATAGGATTCCCGATCAATAGCGATTCCAATGAAGCCGGAAGAGCGCGTGTTACAGGCGATTTAAACGATTATATGAGCTTTCGCGTTCCTTCGTTGCGCAACGTCGAATATACAGGGCCTTACGGTAGTTTTGGGCAGTTTAAAACGCTCAGCGAAGTCTTGGATTATATGGATCAGGGTGTTTTAGATGCGGATAATTTAGATCCTATTTTTAAAGAGAACGAGAACAAAATTCCGCTAACAGCCGAAGAAAAAGAAGCCTTGCTTGTATTTATGCAAACCTTGAGTGATGTGAACTTTATAGGCAGACAATAAAAAGTTGGAAAGGACTAATTTTTTATCTAGTTTCGTGAAAGAATTGTTAAATAAATAGAATGAAAAAGATCGTTTTCCCTTTAATAGGTTGTCTCATTTTAGTAGCATGTGCAAAAAAAGATCAACTTCACGAGCAAATGATGCCTGGTTTAATAGCTTTCTTTCAAGTACAATTAGGACAGGCTTTTGATGAAACCAAAAATCATATTACCATTACAAAAGTTGATACATTAACAGAAAAGGATAGATTAGAATTCAAGGCCAAGGAGTTGCTAAGGCAATTTGAAATGGAACATGAGCCTGAATTAAAGATGCAGAAAGAGGAATTGGCACTATTTGAGAAACAATACCAAGAGAATCCTATAGCAGCTCATAAAGAACAATTGGAATCAGCAAGAGAAGATTATGTTGAAATGGAAGCAGAAATCCAATCCTTTAAAAGAGAAATAGAAGAAACTAAAGTAAAAGCACAAACAGCAGATTCCATTCATTTTTTTGCTTATCGCGTACATGGTTTCTTCACTTATACTTCTAAAAGTAAGGGATCACAAGACATAATAATGAGTGTAATTATGAATTATAGATTTAGTGTTATTCCAGTAGAAGACATTTTGAGTTATTAAATTTCAAAGGATTGATTTCAGTATAATGACGTATTATTTCTTTGAATTAAGTAAAATTAAGCTCAAAAGACGTAAATTACATCCAAAATTTTAGCCCAATAGATAAGAAATGAAAAGAAATCTTTTACTTCTCGTGAGTTTTATTGTTTTGTCGTCTTTTGCTGTACAAGACGGTTCAAAAGAGCGTATGCGAATCGCTGTAACACCTTATGTAGAGGCAGAATTGGGCGTGGATCTAAAGAAAAAAGAAAATACCTTAACGATTGTTCGCATCGATACCTTAACCGAAAAGAATCGATTGTATTTGAAAGGACAAGAAATTCTCGAAGAATTACAAGTCGGTTATTTGCCGTTTATTGAATTACAACAACACGCAGTGAATCAATATATGTTGTTGTACAAAATTCACCCAGACAAAAAAGTGCGCAGTGAAATTGACAATGCCGTACGCGAGTACAGTGAAATTGAAGCGAAAGCAGCGCCGTTAATCAAGGAATTAGAAGAAGTTATAGCCAAGGAAAAAATTGCAGATAACAAGCAGTTTGTGGCTTATAAAGTCAGTGCATTATTAAGTATTAAGAACCAAGGTCGTTTAATCAAAACAGATACTTTAGGCATTATCGTTAGTGAGGATTTTCAAGTAATCAAAAGAAAAGACTTTATAAAGAATTAAAATAGAACCACGCAAGGCGTGGTTTTTTTATAAGTGGTAGCTAAACAGCTGATGCAGCCCTTCTTTCATTTGAATTACTTTTATACTATAATTAATATTATGTAAAATAGGAAATTTAAACACCTACTCGTATTGGCTATATTCCTATATTTTCTATTTTTGTAAACCTATTGAGTCTATCATGATCTATTTACTTTTCAGTATTCTTGGAAGTGTTGCTGTTGGTGTGTTTTTCAAATACATTAAAAAATATGCCATCAATATTTTTGAAATCATCATCATCAATTACGTTATAACGTCTTTATTTTCCTTTTTTATTTTCCAGGTTGATTTCAATCAAATCTCGGTTAATATGCCTTGGGAAATTATTTTGGCTTTGGGGATTTTATTACCCACCATTTTCGTGGTTCAATTCTATGCTATTAAACATGCGGGTTTAATTAAAACAGATATCGCGCAGCGTTTATCTCTTTTAATTCCTATTTTGGCCGCTATCTTTATTTTTCAAGAGGAATTGAATACAATGCGCTATGTTGCTCTGGCGGTTGGATTAGTTTCCGTTTATTTTATTTTAAATAAAGGAAATGCAATAAAAACTTCTACTTCAAATAAAAGTACTTATTACTTATTAGGTACTTTTTTAGGATTTGGTGTGATCGATATTTGCTTCAAAAAACTAGCGCTTTATTCTGCTATTCCTTACACACAAAGTTTGTTCTACGTTTTTGCTACAGCTTTGATTTTGAGTTTAGTTGCTTATACTTTGGGTACTAGGAAGAATATTTTTATGATTAAAAAACTAAATCTAGCCTCGGGAATTTTTATTGGTGGATTGAATTTTGTCAATATTATTTTCTACATGAAAGCCCATCAACACTTCTCCTCTAACCCTACCATTGTATTTGCAGGTATGAATTTTGGGGTTATTTTCTTGGGTACGCTATTGGGCTACACGCTTTTTAATGAGAAATTGAACAAAAAGAACATCATTGGATTAGCTTTAGCTGCTTTAGCGATTACATTGCTAATTATTTCATTGAATTAAAATAACATAGAAATACTAAAACAGTTTATCCTGCGTTTTAAATGTAGAAATATTGTTTTTTATTGTATTATTTACTTCGAGGGATGTCTTGTAAAAGATATCCCTTTTTCTTTTATTCGTTGGAAGTTTGTGTTTTAATTGACTTATTATCAGTCACTAACACTTATTTGTTGCTTAAGAGAGTCAAGTTTAATTGTAGTTTTCATCTGACGGTTCAACTACCTTTACCTCGTAATAAGGAACAAAAGCCTCTAGTGCTTGTTGGTATTCACTTTTTCGAATAGATAATTCAATTTCACAGGTCATTTCTAACTTTTGTTGCACCAAATTTAGATTGCGTTCTTTAATCACGCGCATAACGTTGTTCATGTCTTTGTAATCAAAGCGAACTTTGAACTTCTTGTCAATGGTGCATTCGATAATATCGGCTTCTTCTAGGGCCATTTGAGCGGCTGCGCGATAAGCGGTAATCAATCCACCAACGCCTAATTTTACGCCGCCAAAATAGCGCACAACGACAATGAGAATATCCGTTAAATCAAAGGATTGTATTTGACCATAAATGGGAGCTCCTGCTGTATTACTAGGCTCCCCATCGTCATTGGCCCGATAATAAACAGGATCGGTACCTAACTGAAAAGCATAGCACCAGTGGCGTGCATTGTAGTGCACTTTTTTAATTTGATCAAGGTATTCCTTTACTTCTTCTTCTTTTTTAATAGGAAAAGCATAGCCAAAGAATTTGCTGTTTTTTTCTTTGTACAATACTTCTTCAGTGGGCTCGCTTATGGTTTTATAAAAATCTTTCTCTTCCGACATTATGATTGGGCGTGTAAAATCTGTAATTCATTATTGGCTATCGTATAGCGCTTGGTTAAATGGCTTTTTTTCAATTGAGGCGCTGCAATTCCTTCTTTGAGTACCACATCACTACTAAAGATGCGTGCTTCATCCCACAAACCTGCAGTAATGAAGTGCTGAATCGTTTGCGTTCCGCCTTCAATAACGACGGACATAATTTGAAGTTCATAGAGAATCCTGCAAATTTGTTGCACCAAATCGCGCTCAAAATCAGCGTAATAGTATCTCGTATGGGCATTGGATATCAGAGCCTTATTGGCTGTAATACAAATAGCAGGTTCTTTCTGTTGATTGATAGCAAAGGAGGTTGGAATTTGACCTTTTCGATCCAAATAGATGCGCACTGGGTTTTTGCCATACCAACTTCTCGTTGTCAACGAAGGGTTATCTTCTAAAACCGTATTGGTTCCTACTAAAAAAGCCATTTCTTCACTTCTCCATTGGTGGACTATTTGTTTGGAATAGGTGTTAGACAACCACACAGGCGCTTGTTCTTCTCGTTGTAGCGGGGCAATAAAACCATCTCTACTTTCGGCCCATTTTAAAATAATATAGGGGCGTTTCTTTTGATGAAAGGTAAAGAATCGTTGGTTGCTTTCTTGACAGGCCTGTTCCAAAACACCGACAACAACATCAATGCCTGCATTCCTCATCTTTTGAATGCCCATCCCGCAAACTTTCGCAAAAGGATCTATCGTTCCAACAACAACACGAGGAATTTGCTTTGCAATAATGAGGTCACTACAAGGAGGCGTTTTGCCAAAGTGGCTGCAAGGTTCTAAACTAACGTATAGCGTACTTTCTTTTAATAAGGCTTGATCTTTTACCTGGGCAATTGCATTTACTTCTGCATGAGAACCCCCATAGGCAGCGGTAAACCCCTCTCCTATGATGTTGTCATGATAAACAATCACAGCGCCAACCGAAGGATTGGGCATCGCGGCAAAGGTTCCTTGTTTTGCTAATTGTAAGCATCGAGAAATATAGTATTCGTCTTTTTCCAACATTGATAAAACTGTATCTTTGAACAAATTTAATTCTTTTTAGCTAATCTCAGAGAATTTAGCTTTCAAACTATGTTTATAAAATTACTTCAAGACCAGTTTATATCAAAGCTCACTCCGATTTATGACGAGGGAGAAGCCCAGCAATTGTTCCTTTTTTGTCTATCAGAATTGGAGGGAAAGACGCGTATCGATTTGGCAATGAACCCCGAGTTGACTACAGTTAAGCTAGCACAATGGCAAACGACATTAGACAAGCTCGTTCAACAAAAACCCATTCAGCATATTTTCGGAAAAGCTTATTTCTATGGGTATACTTTTGAGGTGAATGAACATACGTTGATTCCCCGTCCCGAAACAGAAGAATTAGTAGAGTGGATTATCGCTTCTGTTCCTCTCAATCAACCGATTCGCATTTTGGATATTGGAACAGGCAGTGGTTGTATTGGTCTTACCCTAGCCAAGGAATTGCCGCAGAGTCAAGTTGCGCTCTTGGATATATCTTCAGAAGCGTTGCAAGTAGCACAGCGCAATGCAAAAGCTTTGGATGTCAAGGTTGATTTTATCCAACAAGACATTTTAGCTTTAAAACAGCTCTCTTCTTCTTATGATATCATTGTTTCCAATCCACCTTATATCCGTCAATTGGAAAAAGTGGAAATAAAGAGCAATGTCATGGAATATGAACCGCATACTGCTTTGTTTGTAGACGATAGCGATCCACTTATCTTCTACCGAAAAATTGCGGAATTAGCCGTTGAAAATTTAAAACCTCAAGGTCAATTATTTTATGAAATAAACCAATATTTAGGTCAAGAAATGCTTGAACTATTAACGACTATAGGATTCAAAAACACCGAATTACGCCGCGACATGATGCAGAACGACCGCATGACAAAATCAGTTGTTTTGTAGGGTGTAAATCACTGTAATTATGTGTTCTACATAATATTAATTAAAGTAAAGCTTTAAGTATAAATAAGGTATAAAATCACTTCGATTTTATACCTTTTTTACAGCGCATTAAGCTCTGTATTGATAGCTATTTCAAGAAATCCTTATCTAAATACGCGGGATTAGGATAGGTATAGAATCCTTCACCAGTTCCTACACCCAGTTTATTCGTATCAATAAATTCTTTCTTTAAGTATTCTACTGTTTTAATTTTCAGTGGATCTTGCGTGGCGTCGGCCGCCATTTTATTGATATTATAGGCTGTTGTGATCCCTACAATATCCAGGATGCCAAACGGTCCTGTTGGAGCACCTGTGGCTGCCATCCAAGTTTTATCAATGGTATGCGCATCTGATACTTCATTCACTAATAAGTTGGTTGCCGCGTCCAAGAAAGGGACGAGCAGGGAGTTTAAGATATACCCCGGTTGTTCTTTGTGCAACGGCAGGGTAATCATGCCTATCGCTTTAGCAAAGGCCACAACCTGATCAAACGTCTGTGGATCCGTTTGTGGATGCCCCATAATCTCAGCTGTATTATGCGTCCATATTTCATTGGCAAAATGCAAGGCGACAAACTGTTTGGGTCTTTGGGTGGCCTCAGCAAATTGACTGGGCAATAAGGTAGAGGAATTGGTTGCAAAAAGCGTATGTGCGGGTGCTACGGCAGCAAGCTGTTGATAAAAACTGATCTTAATTTTAAGGCTTTCCGGAACAGCCTCAATTACTAGATCAGCTGCGGCCGTAGCGATTTTTAAATCGCTCGAATACGACAAATTTGCTCTTGTTTGTTCAATTTGCGCAGGGGTTGCGCCTAGATCTGCTTTATAGCGTTCACTCAGCGGATCGAATTTAGCCTTTGCCTTTGCAATAGCTTCGTCGTTAATATCGTAAACGGTAACGTTGAATCCGTGAAAGGCAGTTTGAAAGGCAATTTGATAGCCTAAAACGCCACTTCCAGCGACGGTAACATGTTTTATATTCATAATTTTTTTGATAAAAAGGGTTGTTCCTTAAAATTACGAATACGAGATCGAATTAACTAATTTTCAAAACTAATTCTTCTTCCTTTTTGATTGCATGCCGTTTTTTCCTTCTTTCATTTTAACTATTGAAATGGAGGACTCCCCTAGCTTTCGGTTGTTTTGTACAACTTCTAAAAACAAAAAAAGCTACTGAATATACAGTAGCTTTTTTTGTTTATTTGCAATAATCTAAAATGTTTCAATTTCATCCATTACAGGTACTGGACGTTTACTTTCGTTGATGGCAACTAAGGTAAAATTACCCGAAATTGCTTTTTCACGTCCTTCTCTATACATGCTTTCTACAAAAACATCTACCTGAACATCTAAACTTGTGCGTCCTACGCGCACTACTGTTCCGATTAATTCAACTAAAGTTCCCACCGGAATAGGTTGATTGAAATCGATTTTATCACTGGATACAGTAACAATTGGTTTGCGGCAAAAGCGAGTAGCGGTCATAAAGGCAATTTCATCCATAATAGCTAAAACAGCTCCCCCAAACATCGTTCCGTGGTGATTGGTTTGTCCTGGGAATACCGTTCTAAAAACGTGAGTTTCAGAATCTTTAATCTTTTTTTGAATACGCAGCTCCTTACTTGTTAATTCACCTTCCATAGTTTTATCTTGAACAATTAAATAATAGACTTGTTGTTTGGAAAAATACGGACTCCTGCATGGATCAATTTCAACAGTTGTGAAGGATAATCCGGATTTTCATTACTTATTTAGAACTAAAAATCCTCCATGTATAACAATTCTAAAGCATCTAGCGGGAATTGCTATACAATCCTTAATTGATCCAATTTTGAGATTGTAAATTTCGCAACAAATATACGGAGTAAAACTATTTTTTTAGGAATTTTTCAAATAATATTTGATTTTGGCATACTCTTAACAATCTAAAGTTCAAAGTATGCCAAAATATATATTTTGTTTATTTGCCGTCTACGTAATTTTGTAGGTAACTAAAGCGCTCTGTTAAACGACCATTTTGAGTAATGGTTGCGCGCGCTAAGATTTGATCTTTATCCTCATTGAAGAAAGCGGGAAGAATATCATCTAAGAACACGGTTCCAAAACCTTCACTTGCATCTTTAGGTAATTCACAAGGTAAATTGTCAATCGCCATCACGGTAATAGCAGCAGGATGATCAAATTCTACCTCTATATTTTTACCTGGATGATACCCATACAAAGGGTCTGAAATTGTCGAAGCTCTTAAGGTACAGTCAATTGGACCATGGTCTACATCACAAGAAACATCTCCTACAACTTGAATTTTGTTGTCAATTGCATTTAACATGTCTTGCGTTAAGATCTTTGGTGATCCATGTTTGAAGAAATGCCCCGTAATTAGTACGTCTGTTACCTTAGTAAAGCGTTCAAAGTTACTTTCGTACTGTTCTGGATTAGCATAAAAATCAGCTTTAGTCGCCTCTACTCCATCCTTGCGTTTATAGTAATCCATCACTTCAAGTTGGGTATAAACAGGTACATCGTATTTCTGTGTCAAGAAATGCTCGATCGAAACTTTTTTGGCTTTCATTCCCTCCAAAATTTCCATAATACCGTGACTTACCTTTCCATTTCCTGTTACTGCAATTTTAATAGGAGGAAAATATTGCTTTCTCAGTTGAGCGATCAAATCCTCCGTATGAAGCATGTTTTCTGCTTTTTTCAGGGTAAATAGCTCGTATTTTAAACCAAAAGCACGCATGGTGTTATAGGCACCGACAATACCTGCATAACGTCCAAAACCGATCAATCGCTTGTTGTTTTGGTTTACAAGTGTTTCATGATCAATAAGGCGAATGTTTTTTGCTAAACAAGTTTGTAAAATATTTCTATTGTATTCTTGTTCTTTGATCGTATGAGAGAAGAAAAAATAAGTTTTGTTGGGGATTAAAGCCTCTACAGGAACCTCTTTTACACCGACTAAAACATCACAATCGGATAAATCATCACTAAGTGTAAGGTTTAGGTCAGCATACGCTTGGTCCGAAAAGATTCTGATGGGTGAAGGTTCTACGACTGCTTCTAGGGTATCATACGTTTGTAAGGCCTTTGCTAGAATTTCAGGTGTAAACACAACACGTCTATCAGGAGGACTTTTTAGTTCCTTAATAATGCCAATTTTCATAATGTATATAATAAATTAGTTGTTTCGTTTTTTGGGAGTGGTTCTTGCAAATATAGCTGTATTTCTCTGTTATTCCAAAAAACTCAACTTTTTTCAGCGTTAAAGGTTGTATTGTTTATTTTAAAATTGTAATTTTGCAATCTCTTAAAAGCTAAGACTACAAGGGGTCGATCGGTTTTGACAGCGAGTGGAATTAGTCAGTAAGCACGTCGAGCGTGGTTGTTTAGCTCGTAAATATCAGACAACGAACTTTTTAAACGGCGAAAATAATTACGCTTTAGCTGCTTAATCCGAATTACAGTAGGATTGCCTTAGTTTCCACCAGGTGGAAGAGCTAGATTCTCCTTAAGAGCCTTGGTTTGTGGCGCTTTGTTGAGGGGAACCGTAAAATAAACCTAGGAAGGTTAGTGTCTCGGACATCTTCCGAAATCACAGAGGCTAAGTTAGCAGTGGTTGTTTCAAACCAAGCTGCTGATCGAAAATTTAAGTTGAAACTAAGCGTGTAGAAAGCTCTCTGATTGCTTGTTTGGACCCGAGTTCGATTCTCGGCGACTCCACAGAAATAAAAAACAACCACCTGATTATCAGGTGGTTGTTTTTTTTATGGTGCTATTTGTAGACATTGTTTTTTTAAATATTCTTTTGTATACTTTTTTGTAAAAAAGAAAATCATCCTTAAAATATGAATGGTTTTACTATATTAGAAGATAATTCTAATTTATAAAAGAACTTTAATCCATAAATTATTATGAAAAGCATACTTTTTACTATATTACTATCATCGCTCTTTTTTTCTTGCAATTCTAAAGAACAATCAACAAATACTTCTACAGAATCTAATAATGTTTTCTTAGAACATAGAACTAAAGAAGAAATATTAAATGCAGAAATAAAAGAGGTTTATTCATTATTGAATCAACCAATAAAAAGCAATGGAGATTTTTATTTTGATTCAGGCTCAGCTTCTGCAGGTAGAATAGCAGGTAATTTAAAAGACGTTGATATCACTATTGAATACCTACCTGAACAACCTGGATGCGCAGATATTTGTCCTGAAATGGCAATAATAAGTTTTAAATGTAAATTTAATAATAACTGTCTAATCGACCCCGCTTTTCCTGAACTTGAGAGAAATAGCGGAATAACAACAATTGTCGATTTAGAGATAGCAAGCAAAGTTTTTGATTTGTTAAATAGAATTAAAAGCAAACTATAACCTAAAATTCTGCTTGGTATGAGCGTCATTATCCATTTTTTAAAGATCCCTTTTTATTTTGCCAAATATTCTTGGTAATTTCAACTTTTTGCCCCCTCTACCCTTTCGTTAAGATTTGCTTTTTTACAAATTTTCTTGATAAAACGTTGTGTTTTTGATCAGATATTTCACGAGGAAACTTGCCTTCTCTTTTATCTAGGATATTATAAAACTAAAATTTGTTGATGGAAATCTAGTACATAAATATTTCCTTTTCAGAAAAAGCGGGTAAATGAAAATATGCCAGTATAGGTAATGAAATATTTATCTCAAAAGATATTGATGCATTTAAAGTTAAGAATCATATTAAAAATAATATAGGAAAAAAAATTAGAAGTTGGATATACTCTTAAAATCCGAAGCTAACAAAGAATAGCTGTATTTTAGTAAAATTCACTTCATTCTTATCCATTTTTTTATATATTTTCTTGTTTCTTTCGCCTCAACAAGCTGTATACAACTCCAGCAGGTCATAGTAGCAAGGGAATCATGACTTCCTTCTTGTGGAATTCCTCGATATTCTATTATTTTATTTTTATAATACGTATTTAAACTATCTATTACCTGTAAAGGCAAATTCGTCATTTGTATATAATAACTACCTGAATAATCTTTATTATAGGGAGCGTTTTCATTACTCTCTATACTGTTGTATTCTCTTGTAATACAATAATATAACAAATACCCCTGAGCTTCCTTAAAATTTGTTTTTTTTTGAGCAAACAAATTGAAAGAACACAAAAAAACTATTGCTGCTATTTTTAACTGATTTCCCATAATCTTATTTTTGTAGTCTTAATCGTTTTTCCTCCTTGTGCGTAATTCATACTAAAATAATATCGATCAGAATTAGGATCATTATGCCTTAAATCAACTCCTACATTAGCTCCGTCCCAAAGTGTAAGATGTCCTGTTCCATTACTCCATCCAGACACATAGACACATCAAAGATAATAATTCCCTTTTTGTCTTTAAAACTATGTACTGCATCGATGCCCCCACCTTCCTTAATTAAAGGAAATCTATCTTCAAGTATTCCTACTAAATACTTCGTTAAATCTAAAAATCTATTCAATAACACCAACTTAACTTATTTCAGTTCAGTTAGTTCAGCCAAATTATCGGGTGTAATCTAACTATCGGGCTACTTCTATTTTCAATGAAAATCAAGTTTTGTTTGTCTGTTCTATTGGTTTTCCTTTAGGAATATTTCTTTTGCTCTGTGGTTCCCTTATACAATCAAAAACAAAGAATTAAAAAACCAAGTACAAAGGTATACTTGGTTTTTTAGTCTAAATCAAATAGGGTTATTTGCTGTTCTTAGGTTTGTATTCGTTCATTTCTAAATCATAAAAAGTGTTTTTATCATTTAAAATATAGATATAACTATGTTTTCTATTGTATGCTACTACTTCCGTTGAGATAGGAGTTTGTTCAGGATTACCCTCTAACTCTTTTAAGGTGCTATAAAACAAGGCTTTAAATTTATTTGCTTTTGAAGGTTTTATTTTCCATTCCATCGTTAGTAAATCCAGAACCCCATCTTGACCATTCACTCTGGCTATAGTATAACCTAAACCGGAATAATTTTTATAAGATCCATTGTGAAATTCTTCATCAAATACGCCTTTCTCTTCTCCAGAAAACAGGCCTTTTATCTTAATTTTATCCCCTTCTTTTACATACATCCACACATCCTTTTGTGCAGTATACCGTATAACTGTTTCTGGATATACTGTGATATGTTCAAACCCTTTGATGGTTTCCCCTTCTTGGTTTATGATGGAATAGGTTCTTGTGTCATTTTGATGATGGTTGACAATAGCTCTATATTGGTTTTGAAATACAATAAGTTCTATAATGGTTTTCTTTTTTAGCTCCGAATCAAAATAAGCAGGACCAATTGCGCTTAGTTTGCCATGGTTATCAACATCAAAACCAACGATGCTCTCCTTTAGCAAATGGCTATCATCCGTTTTCGATCGATCAATCCAACCTACTTCTGGTTCCATAAATCTAATTTTACCAAAATCACTACTATCATAATCAAACGTACTTCCTTTGATTGTTCCATAAGAATCTAAATCCGTTAACTCTCTTTGAAAGATGGAAAGTTCAAAATTCGGATGAAAGAAAAGGGGTTCACTAGTAAAAGGTTTTGTTAGCTTTTTTTTCGAATTTCGATCCATATACCCCCATTTTTGATCTTTTGAAGCGTAATAGGGAATTAATTCATTAGAGGCATACGCTTTAATGGGATTGATTACGATTTCTTGGGCTTTTTTCTGATATTCATTTTCTTGTGCACAAAGTAGCAGGCCTTGTGCTAAAACGAGACATACTAGGATTTTCTTTTTCATCATGTGTTGCAAATTTTTTTTAATAATAAAACAAAGATAAAAAATATAGTAAGGAAAGCCCTTTCAACAAGAATCTCTGGATGCAATTGTAAAAATGTATATTGCTGATTAGTACCAAAATAAATCAACAGCATTGCATCTAAAATAAGACCCCCTAAGCGTTCAGCTTTGAGAAGTATATGCCGTTCCGTTTGTCTTTATATTAGGAGTTGTAGTAGACTTATTTTTTTAATATAATCTGTAAAGTTTTTTTGTTTTTTCTAAAAATGTATTTTTGCTTTTTCGCAAAGTGCCTTTTTGTTCAATTTCGTATAAAACCGAAGATTCTTGTTTCAAAGAGAATTGATATATAAACGGGTAACCACAAAAAAGCAAAGAAACAAAAGTGCGAAAAAACAACTACATAAAAGAAGAACTAGTCTAAATGAGCAGCTGTGGTCTTTGCATGATTGAAATCATCATCATAGCTTATAGCAAAAGAATGCAGCCCATAGGCATCTAATAAAGGTTTGATTTCACTAGGCGTTGCCAGTAAATAGATAACCGTTTGATCACCAGAATCAACTTGTACAAAGCGCAAAGAGGACTTAGAGTCCATCAGGCTTAGGTTTAGCATTTTAACTAAGCGTTGTGGTTGATACCAATCCGTTCCATGTTCAGTATAATCAAATAAATAGGTATTTACGCTATTTTTAATGTAAATCTCATACTGGTAATCATCCTCTTCTACTTGCTTTGATTGTTGACTAATTTGTATATCTGTTAGATTAGACGATTCCAATACAGGTAAAAAGTTCTCTTCAAAAAAGGCAACGTAATCCCCCGTAAAACCTTCTGCATCAAACCAAACAAGACGCTTGTTTTTCCTAAAGAAATCCAAAATAATACTTTCTACAGACTCTAACGATAGATAATATCCTGCTCTATCTGTTACTTCAATTGGGTTCCAATTCATTTTTTTAGCAAAATGATTCAAATCAACCACTACTTGGTCTTTGTTTTGTTCATCTGCTCCCGTTCTATTTGGGTTACTTTCAAGCATATGATCGGGAATGGCTAAAGGAAAAGAATATGGAAGAACCTGATTCAGCTGCATGCGGTCAAAATCTTCCCGTGGAATTTTCCTATCGGGATAAGCAGCCAATACCAATTGTAAAAAACGAGTATTTCTTTCTCCGTAATAATCACGTTGATTGAAGAATTGTTTTGTTTTTTCCGCTTGTATGAGGAAGTTTTTTTTCTCTTCTACCGTTAACGTAGCATCTTTAAAAGCACATTGGAGCATTGCCAATTGCTGGGTTTCAAAATTGTTTTTTATACTAATCCAGTACGGCATTGTTTCTACAAAAGTAGTCCAGATTTCTCTCCCTTTCCTTTCCCCAAGTTTCAAGGCATCGTTCCCCATAAAGCTAAAATAAAAATAAGCTTCAGGAACCCGTTTAGAATACCTGATATCCTCCCCCTCTTCTAGTTGATTTAAATCAATGGGTGAAAAATCAAAGGTCCTATAGTAATCAAATCGCTTCTCTAGCATCCTAAGATGGCGCTCTTGATCCAAATAGGAAGTCAACGGATATAGATTATACGATTCTAAATTGCTTCGCTCTAAGAGATAAAAAAGAAGATGGGTTGCTTTTTGGGCTATTTCTTTATTTTCAGAAAAGCATAAAAATTCAAAAACATACCCATCATAGAGGGGCGGATTTTGACTTCCTAAATTCAACCGTTTTATCTTTTTTGCTAAGTAATCATCAACCAAAAGAGTTAAATAGGTAATGGCTTCCTCTTCTTTGTTGAGCTGAATCAGTCGATATACTAAATCGCCTTCGTCTGGATACTTTTGTTCTAATGTATCCCGTTCATTAAAGTATTGAACAATTAAGTCATACGCATCCGGGAGTAAGGATTTCGTTCTAAACTCAAAATGCGTAAACCGTACATCAGGATCTTCTGATGCTTCAAAATTCTTTTGCTTGAAATAGCCCTCAATTAGATCTTCTGCCTCTTTAGACGCGCTCCAAAAGCGAATAGACCTTCTATTGATGGATTCGAATGCATCTCGACTCTCATCATTCAATGCTTCTTTTATAAAGGCTATCTTTTCTTGCGCAGTATAGTGGTCGTTGTCTAGAATTACCCTTAAATTATCATCCCACAGCTTTTGGGTGGGACTATACACTAATTTAGTTCCTGTTTGCTTTTGTTTAATCTCGCTAAGGGGAAAGATATCTACCTTTTTTACAGGATAGCCCGAATCTTTTAGGATTACTTTATCAAATAAGGAATCAAGCTGACTGCCTTGTAAAGTAGAATTGGTTTGTCCCTTCCCTAAAAAAGGAAATAAGGCCAAAATTGAAGTCAATATTCTTTTCATTCTATGCCATTTTAGTCGTTGACTTACCTCCTATTTTGGATACAACCTGTGAACATACCCATAGAGATAAAAGACGAATGTACTAAAAATAAAAGGGCTTTTTTTTAAGAAGTTTTTTTGTTTTTTTGTGTACTGCTTTTTTGCTGTATTTTGCGTCAAATTGAAGATTCTTCTTTTCAAAGAGAATTGATATATAAACGATCAACCACAAAAAAGCATAGAATCAAAAACACAAAACCACAAAAAAATTTTGCTTTATTTCGCATGAAACCGAAGATCCTTGTTTCAAAGAGAATTAAGGATATAAACGGGGAACCACAAAAAAGCAAAGAAACAAAAAAGCAAAAAAACAAAAACATTAAGGAGCTTTTTTGCTTTTTCGTACAGTGCATTTTTGCTTTATTCCGCGTGAAACTGAAGATTGTGCTTTCAAAGAGAATTGATATATAAACGATCAACCACAAAAAAGCAAAGAAACAAAAAGATGAAAGGGCTTTTTTGTTGTTTTGTACACTGCCTTTTTGCTTTATTCCACGTCAAACCGAAGATTGTGCTTTCAAAGAGAATTGATATATAAACGGGGAACCACAAAAAAGCAAAGAAACAAAAAAGCAAAGAAACAAAAAAGCAAAAACACAAAAACACAAACCACCTCCTATAGGCTCTAAAATATACTTTTTAGGACCTATTTTGTTATGATCCCGTAGTCTAGATTAGGCTAACAGTTATAGTAAGCTTCTGGTATCGAGACTCTTTTTTGGGTTAGTTGTTCCAACGGCTTTGCAAATGAATCAAAGAAATGCGTATCTGCCATAAAAATAGTGCGGTAATCCCCCTGTTTAAAATGAACGATACAATCCGCATACCCTGCTCCTTTTGCAGGAAGAACATTCTGGAAAGTAAAATAGTCAAGCTGGTCCAGGTCTAAAATCAAGGCGGTATCTCGTCCAACAAATCCAATTTTATGATTCACCTGATCAAGCCAAATACCACTGGTATCGCCCCAAACCTCTTTTACTTGTACCGGAATATGTTTTACCTCTTCCCTTTCCTTATATCCAATTTGTAAATCTAGGCAATCCGGAAAAGGGAGAAATTCAGCTAGCACCATAATTTCTTCATAGGCCTTATTTTCCAAGAAAGAATCGTATTCTCTTTTGTTGTAAAAATGAAGAGAAGTACTGCCATCATCATACCCATATTCCGTATCATAGGTATAACAAATGGAAGCGCTTATTCCTTCCATTCCAATAAACCACTTACAAATTCAAGTGGGAAGTTTTGTTTTTACAGTAAAACTGTAATCTTAGTTAATATTTGAATTATATTTTTTTAATATTTTAAAAAAAATTAAATTACGATAACCAATTTTAAATTATTTATTATGAAAAAATTACTTTTAGCATTAGCTTTTATGCTATCAATTGGAGTTTTTGCTCAGGATCAAACTTACCCAAGAGATCCCAATTTGCAACTCTGTTTTTATTTGTATGATGTTACACCAACATGCCGAATAGGAACAGGGGTTATATACGTTTTTCCTGGAACATATGATGTATTGGTATGCGGTCCTGAATCTTGGATTGGTTCTGTAAAACCTGCTGATTTAGAAAAAATGATTCAAGATTATATCTGTGAATACAATAAATTTCCTGATTGGGCATATCCTGAGAATTATAGACCTAAATGGAATCTTTAATTTATTTAAAAAAGCATTCTTAATTCATTAAGGATGCTTTTTTTATTTAAAACGGTGTATCATCTCCAAAAGCTTCAACTACACTTACAGTCGGAACATACTCGCCAGGATTACCATATACATTTGTTTCTTGCTGATTGCTTCCATTCTCGTTACTATCTGTTGGATCAATAAACTTTGTCTTATCGCCAATCTGTTTTAGATAAGTTGTTCCAACGGAACCAGCACGATACTTAGCGAAGATTATTTCCGTATCTGCTCCCTGCCTAGTCATTTCTTCATACTCAGGCTTACCTCCTATTTTAGATACAACGTGTGAACATACCCATAGAGATAAAAGACGAATGTACAAAAAATAAAAGGGCTTTTTTTTAAGGAGCTTTTTTGTTTTTTTGTGTACTGCTTTTTTGCTGTATTTTGCGTCAAATCGAAGATTCTTCTTTCAAAGAGAATTGATATATAAACGATCAACCACAAAAAAGCAAAGAAACAAAAAGATGAAAGGGCTTTTTTGTTGTTTTGTACACTGCCTTTTTGCTTTATTCCACGTCAAACCGAAGATTGTGCTTTCAAAGAGAATTGATATATAAACGGGGAACCACAAAAAAGCAAAGAAACAAAAAAGCAAAAAAGCAAAAACACAAACCACCTCCTATAGGCTCTAAAATATACTTTTTAGGACCTATTTTGTTATGATCCAGTAGTCTAGATTAGGCTAACAGTTATAGTAAGCTTCTGGTATCGAGACTCTTTTTTGGGTTAGTTGTTCCAACGGCTTTGCAAATGAATCAAAGAAATACGTATCTGCCATAAAAATAGAGCGGTAATCTCCCTGTTTAAAATGAATGATACAATCCGCATACCCTGCTCCTTTTGCGGGAAGAACATTCTGGAAAGTAAAATAGTCAATCTGGTCCAGGTCTAAAATCAAGGCGGTATCTCGTCCAACAAATCCAATTTTATGATTCACCTGATCAAGCCAAATACCACTGGTATCGCCCCAAACCTCTTTTACTTGTACCGGAATATGTTTTACCTCTTCCCTTTCCTTATATCCAATTTGTAAATCTAGGCAATCCGGAAAAGGGAGAAATTCAGCTAGCACCATAATTTCTTCATAGGCCTTATTTTCCAAGAAAGAATCGTATTCTCTTTTGTTGTAAAAATGAAGAGAAGTACTGCCATCATCATACCCATATTCCGTATCATAGGTATAACAAATGGAAGCGCTTATTCCTTCCGCCAGCATCAATTGCACATGGCATTGATCCTCTCTCTCATATCCATATTGGTCTATATCAATGGAATCATCAATCCAGAGTTCACGCAATTGTTTATAGCTTTGGTCGGTATTGGTTTCATCGTATAAGTCTACAAAGTATTCTTCCACCGGGAGATTGGCCCGTACCTGATCGGCATAGATTTCCAATTGATGAATCAAAATGCCTTCTACGCGAACAGCATATTTAAATCGCAAATATTTAGAACTGTAATCGGTATAATAGGCTTCTACCAATCCCGAGGCTTCCAACTGCTCATAGGTGATGTCCCAAGACACTTTTTGTTTCGGTTCTGTATATACTTCATAGCCGAAATCACCATCGTCTAAATAGGGATCTAAGATTTGATAATTTTGCTGGATTGCTTTGGTCCAAATTTTAGCTTTATGGCCTTCTATATTCGTTTGACACACAGCAAAAAAGGTTGCATCATCCAAGTGAAACTGCTTGGACAACGCTTCATACATGGATTCAAACCCGTTTAACTCCGTAGAGATATAGTGCTGATGATCAGCAAATAGAAAGAGAAAAGGTACCTCGCCCAAAATTTGAACATAGGTATATTTTAGCTTATCCAAGGCTATTTCCTCCATCGCTTGTCGATCAATGTAAAAAAGGATATTTCCTTCGATCCAGGTTTCTTTCTTTTCCATCTTCTTTTTTTTAAACTCAGTGGTAAAATTAGAGATTCTATCGGAGTAAGCATACCCTATTTTTGGCCATTTTTAAGGGGTGTTTTGAAGTTTTTCTAGATAACTCGCTAGGAATGGCTATTTCTGGTTTAAAAAGTAGAAAACGCCTGGAAAGGCGTTTTTATGTGGGTTTGGGTTGTTTGACTTGAAAAAGTGTCTTATATTCCTTTGTTTATAAGGGGTTGTGAGGATTGAGTGTTGCGGATGTAGTAAATTTTTTATAACTACGATTGCGCGGATTTAAGGTTCAAATCCGCGCAATCGGGTTAGTGTCTCGGACATCTTCCAAAATCTTAGAGGCTAAGTTAGCAGTGGTTGTTTCAAACTAAGCTGCTGATCGAAAATTCAAGTTGAAACTAAGCGTGTAGAAAGCTCTCTGATTGCTTGTTTGCACCCGAGTTAGATTCTCGGCGATTCCACAGAAACAAAAAATATCCATCTAATTATCAGGCGGTTGCTTTTTTTGTGAGTGATTTTTGTACAGTTTTTGTTTTCTAACTTTTGGATACTAGACTAATTTCCGCTTTTAAGAAACAATAAAACTATCAATGAAAGTTTAATAAAGGAGATTATTCCCCCCAACCAATTAAACTGCTCCTGCTCTACCTTCTTCTTTTCTTCTTGCTCTGATTTCTCCTCCTGCTGGCCACGACGTTAACTCAGGAAATATCACCATTCACTCATTAAATCGGCTGTTTGAAAATAATGTGTTAAATTTATCCCACATTGACAAGTTATTTAACGTTGTCAAAGTAATGAGAGATGGGAGAAGATAATTAAAACACCTTACTAATCATGATAGAACTAAAATCTTGCAAAGAAGTAAAAATACATAGATTTTGAAATAAAGAAAAAGGCTAAGAAAATAGTTTAGGAGACGTTTAAATGGACAGTTGATAAATTAAAAGAAATACAGTAATGAAAATTAATAGAATAGTTTTAATTGGAAATGGTTTTGATTTAGCTCATGGTTTAAAAACCACATATGGAGATTTTTGTAACCACTTAATAAATAAAGAATTAGAACAACTAAAAGAAGAATTTTATTATGAAGCAAACAACGTTTCACAACAAAATAAAAAAACAACACTAGAAAGTTCTTTAATACTTATAACAAATATTACAGGTCAGAGAAAAAAAAGAATCATGACATATTTTAAAAATGATACCAAAAGATCTCCAAAGGATACTTTTAAATCAATAAAAAATATGTTTCCAGAGTCTAATTTTTATTTCAAAAATTCTTTTTTCGGAAAAATTGCATTACTTCATCTGTCAAGCTGGATAGATATAGAAGAGCTTTATTTCAAAGAATTGATACAACAAAATAACGAACAAGTGTCTAAACTAAATGAGGAGTTTGATTTTATAAAAAAAGAGTTTGAATTGTATCTAAAAAATGAAGTAATTGAAAAGAATGAAAAACCAGAAAAAAAGGTTTTAATAGAAAGTATAATAAAAGATATCATCAAAACGGATGATATTACAATTTCTTTTAACACTGAGTTTGTTGCAAAACAAATAGATTTTATGCAAAAAGAAATAAATCTTATAGTTGAAGATCAAAGCAATTCTCAACTTATAGAAAACTTAAAACGTGAAGCACAAATACTAACAGAACATTACAATTCAAATGATTATTCTAAAAAACAAGACCTAAATAAAATACAAACTCAGCTGAACGAAATTTTAATAAAAACAGCTGATATATCAAAGAGAATAAACAAGAATAGAGAAGAGAGTAAGGAGTTCGATGAGTTAGAATTAAACAAAACAATTTTTTTAAATTTTAATTATACAAATACTCATTCTCTCTATTCAGACCCAAATAATAGTAAAAATATCGTAGTTAATATTCACGGAGAAGTATCAAACTCTAAAAATCCTATTATATTTGGTTATGGTGATGAAAGAGATGACGAATTCGATAAGCTGTTAAAGAAGAATAATAATTTTTTAAAAAACATTAAATCTTATTGGTATTTAAATAATGACAACTACAGAACCCTCCTATCTTTACTTGATGAAAATAAATATCAGATTATAATTTTAGGATTATCATGTGGGGTGTCTGATCGAGTCTTACTTAGTACTTTATTTGAACATAAAAATTGTATCTCAATCAAACCTTACTTTTACGCAAACAATAAAAATAAATATGACAATTATCAAGATACAGTTATGAATATATCAAGAAGCTTTGTTAATAAAATAAATATGCGAGAACTTGTGGTAAATAAAAGCAAAACAAGCACTTACTCGATATCTTAATTAATCAAAAAAACTCACCAAAGTTCCATTGTCAAATCATCGGAATTCTTCGAACATTATTTTAAAAACATTTCAAATAACTTCTGATAAATTAAAAGAAATATAGTAATGAAAAAGCATAATCAAATCCTAATATATGTTTTAAGCTCATTGATAGGAATCTTATTTGTAATATCATATACACTATATTCCAGATTAAATAATTTAAACAAGACACTAGACCAACTATATATTACCAATAGCGAAAAAGATTTAAGACAAATCAATAGCTTAATTTTTGAATCACATTTTAAAGATGATCTAGTCTTATCAAGTTTTAATATTTCAACTACAATTATAATTGCGTTTTTTACTGTTTTAATTGCTCTAGGAGCTGTTTTTTCATTTAAACGAGTTGATGATGAAATGAACAAGAACAAACTAGAGATTAAAAGAGTGATGCAAAATTCTAAAGAATATCATAATAAATTAAAAGAACAAATTGAAGAAAATAAATCATTAAAAAATACTCTTTCTCAACAAATTGCCACTACTGAAACAATTAAAAATGAATTAATAAATAGTCAAGAAGAGTACTATTTAACAAAAATACAAGAAAAGCAAGGTAGAATCATACTCCTTACACATAAAACAAGAGAAGAAGAACATCTACAATCAAATGTCCTTTATGAATTAATTTACACAATAACCAACATTATAGACCATATTGAGAATTGGGGAAAAATTAACCAAAGACTAAATATCAGTCAAAATCAAAATTACTTTAATACTTTAAAATATGAATTCAAACTTATTGAATCCGAATTTAAAGTAGTTAAAAACTTCCTTACACATACACAAATACAACTATTAAAAAAAACATACCCAAATACAGAGCAACTACCTGCACACTATAAAAAATATTTCGATAATATAAAAAGTATTCTAACTAAAGACAATTAATCAAAATACTCACTAAAATCCATTGTTAAATCATTGAAGCCTTTTCTAAGCATCAAAAAAAATAGAATCTATCACGAAAGCCATTAAACCTCTATGAAAAAACTACTAACTATAGTATACGCCACTATTATTTTCTGTTTACTATCCATAACCTATAGCCTCTATATACACAACGAAATAAAAGCGCTTCAGCTACAATTATATACAGAGGAAAGTGTGACTGAAAAAACTCAATCCAAAGATGATTTAATACTAAATTAATTTAGCAATAACACAGTAATTATACTTACTTCAGTAACCTTAATATTAGGGTTAGGTAGCCTTTTATCATATAAGTCATTTGAGCTAAGTTTAGAAAAAATTGAAAACAATTTATCCAACAGCAATAATGGATTAATAGAATTAAAAGAAACTATTAAAGATTCAAAACTAACCACTTTACATGCAATTGAAAAGCTTTTTAAATTAACTAAAATAGAATCTGAAAGAGAAGGACAGTTATCCCCTAATATTTACCCCACATTATTTGATTTATTCTTATATGGAGAAACACTGTATAAAGAAACAGAGAATGAATTGTTAAAAAATGAAATAATTGGAACAATTGAAAAATTCACTAATTTATTAGTAAAAGACAATGTACGATATGACGAAGAACTAAGTATTGAATTAAATATAAATAAAAGCAAATATTTAGAGAAATATTTTACTTTTTCAGAGATAGAAGTAATTGAAAAATTATATCAATGTCAAGAAATAAGCTCTCAAGTATTTAAAAACCCTAACATTACAGACAATTTAAAAATTATATTTAAAAGTAGCATAAAACCATCTATTACAGATGCTTATGATACAAACTAATCAAAATACTTAAGTTCCATCGCTAGATCATTGGAGTGCTATTTGTCGGAATTAATGGTATACTTTGATGGAATTAATGGTGCAGTATAGAGTGGAATATCCACTCCGAAATCACTGGCACAAATCGAACCGAAATATCCAACATCTGTTTGAGCTTGCGATTTTCTTCTTCAAGTTCTTTTAAACGCTTCAACTCTTGTTTTTCCATTCCACCATACTTCTTTCTCCAATAGTAAAACGTACTCTTATCGATACCTAATTGTCGAGAGATTTCACTTACTGATCTTCCTTGTTCATTTTTTTTTGAGAGCTTTAATGATTTGGTTCTCACTAAAATTACTTATTTTCATAATTGACAGTTTTGTTTAAAGTTAATAATTTCGAATTAACAACTGTCCGATTTTTAGGGAAGCCTACAAAATAGGGAAGCCTACAGAAATATCCAACTTCTTGATCAAAGAAAGCTAAACATTGTTTGCTTTGTCTAAATGGAGTGTTTTCTTATCTTATTCTAAGTTTCATACAAAACATAAACCTACACCTACACCAGTATTTTACACTAATTCTTCTTGTGTTAACTTAAATTCTTTACACTTATGTTTTACAAATAATCATCTCGTATTTATACCTTTTTGATATATAAAACCTTAATAGTGTAGGTAATTAAAACTTTTCGGCTATTCTATTTCTGAAAAAATTAGAAAGCATAATTTATTGCGTCTTCAGTTTTAGATTCAATTTGATCGATTTCCTTATCTTTTTTTGTTAAATCTGTGTACTCATAATCTCCTAAATTTTTACCAGGAGCGCCTGTATTTACATATCCATTATTATCCTTTTTTGGTGATTGAGGTTCAGAAAGTAAAACAATACGATATCTTGGATTAAAAATTGTTTCATCTTTGGAACCATTATTAATTATATAAGATTTATTTTCTTTTGTAAATATTTGAGCGATGTCATTAAGCTTTATTTCTTCTAGATCTTTTTTTTCTAAAGAAATACCAAACAATTTATAGAATTCTTTAAGTATTTCAAAATTTTCAACCATAGGAGTTTTTGGACCATCTGATCCATCTGGTCCATCTGGTCCACTATTTCCTTTTTTTCTAATTCTATCAAAAAAATCAAATAATTTATAAAAAGGTATTGCTGTTTCAGTGTGTAAATCAGAAAATTTAACCGTTTTCTGATTGTTAGTAAACGTATTAATATTCATAACAGAGCACCCAAATAACTCTTCCGCATCATTAGATTTTTTTAAATTTGGACTATTTGAAGTATAATTGTATAATAAATAAAGAGGTAGATTACTTCCTAAATTTTTAGAATATTCCTTGAGTAATTCACTTTGTAAACCATTTTTATTATTATGTACAAAACATTTGTAGCTTCCATCCTCTTTATTATTTTTATAAACTGTTAGTTTTTTTGCTTGAATAGGGATACTAATATATTGATCTCCTATAGGGAAATCTAAAATTAAATCAGCGCCGTTTGTTTTTTCGTCTTCACTTTCGAAAATTTTAAAAAATTTTAATTTAGTTTCATCTTCAAATTTATGTAATTCGTATATCAAATTTTCGGTTAAAGTAACTTCTCCCATTCTTGAAAAATTACTATCTTTTTTGTTATGTACAAAACCAATTCTATTATATACATCTACAGAAACATATTTAATTAGACTTGCTGATGAGTCATTTTTCTCAGCATCTTTTTTATAATTTATATTTGAAATCATTTTATTATTTTTTACCTTAAATATCTCTGTGTACCCGATTTAAAATCTTGTTTAAAAAAACTATCTGTCCATTGTTTAGCAAAATCTAATTGTAATTTTCTCATAGAGAGTGCTACTTGCTCCATAATTTTATCATAAGCTAATTCACGTGTGTAGGTGTCTTGATTATTTAAATATTTTGATTCATAATCTGGGTGTTGCTGAATCTTCTCAATAAAAGTTTGAAAAAACTGTCTCTTATCCTCATTTGTTGCATCCCAATCGGCAAACCAACGTGTATTAAAATCACTAATGATGGTTTCTAATAAATCATTTTCGTCATCTGAATGTGCTCCACGTGGGTTACTATTTGCTGGATCAAGTTGAGATTCTTCTTTATCTAGAATTAAAGTTTCATTTAATCGTACACGTTCAATCCCGTAAGTAGATAAATCAACACTATTTAATATTTCATCTAATAAATCTGCTTCAGTTTTTTTGACAATCATTTTAGGAATTAAAAACTTTAAAAACCAATAAAGTTTTTCCCAATTCATATTATCAAATGAGATGATAGCGGCTAATTGTCCGTAAACTTTTACAAAATGCTTTGCTTTAATTTTTAAATCAGCCTTTGTGTTTTCATCTAATTCTAATGATTTATTAAAGCGATCTTCAACCTTTCCTAAAATAGGACTTAAATCATCTGCAATTACGCCTTTAAAGAACAGCGTATTAAATTCTTCAACCTCACTCCATTCATATATTCCAGAATCATCTAAGGCATCTTTTAAATCATGTAATACGTTTACATCAGTAGCAGTGCTAAGACTTGTAGCAGTATAAAACGGATCAAAAGATGCTTTAATATCGTTACTATCATTAAAGAAATCAAGAACAAATAAACTCTCTGTACGTTTATTTAATTTATCAGCAGCACGATTTAAACGAGATAAAGCCTGAACACACAAAACTCCTTGTAGCTTTTTATCTACATACATTGTAGTTAGTTTTGGCTGATCAAATCCAGTTAAATATTTATTAGCTACAACCAATAAACGATATTCATCTGTATTAAATTGATCTTTAGTTTCTGTTTCAGCAAAACCATTTAATTTTGCTTCAGTAAGTTCATTACCATCAATTGTTTTTTCACCAGAAAAAGCAATGATTATTTTAAACGGGGTATCTCGTTCTTTTAAAAGCTGTTTTAATTCATCATAATAACGAATAGCAGATTCAATACTTTGTGTTACTACCATTCCTTTTGCTTTCCCTTTAAGTAGTTTTTTATTAACCACTTGTTCCATGAAATGGTCAAGCATAATTTCTGCTTTAGCTTTAATTGTACGTTTATCACGTTCTACAAACGCTTTCAGTTTTTTTTGAGCTTTTTTAGTATTAAACTCTGGATTATCTTCAATTGATTTTTGAAGTTGATAGTAACTACGATACGTAGTATAATTTGCTAATACATCTAAAATAAACTTTTCTTCAATAGCTTGTTTCATTGTGTATAAATGAAACGGTTTAAATGAACCATCTTCCTGACGAGTTCCAAAACGTTCTAAAGTGGTATTCTTAGGCGTAGCAGTAAAAGCAAAATAAGATGCATTATTACGCATTTTACGAGCTTGCATTGAACTAATAATTAAATCTTGAGCATCGACCTCTCCTTCCTCATTGGTTTCTAATTTACCCAAAACCTGATTCATTTTGTCTGCAGCTGTTCCGCCTTGACTACTATGTGCTTCATCAATAATAATTGCGAAGCGTTTGTCTCCCATTTCATCAATATCTTTAACTATATGTGGGAATTTTTGTATAGTTGTAATAATGATACGTTTACCCGATTCTAATGAAAGTTTCAAATCTTTAGAAGAATTAGCCGCACCAATGATGTTTTTTATATCAGAAAAACTTTTGATATTATCTCTTAATTGTCTATCTAGGATTCTGCGATCGGTTACCACAATTACTGAATCAAACATTGGATTTTGATTCTCATCTTCAATTTCTATTAATTGAAAAGCTGCCCAGGTAATCGAATTCGATTTTCCAGAACCTGCCGAATGTTGAATTAAATAAGTTTTACCAACTCCATTTTCTTTAACATCAGTAATTAAATTTTTAACGACTTCTAACTGATGATATCGAGGAAAAATATAAAACTTTTTAGAAAGTTGATCTTTCTCCTTTCCTTCTAACAACATAAAATGTTGAATGATACTTGACCAAGAATTTTTAGAAAAAATTTCTTCCCATAAATATGCTGTTCTGTGCCCATTTAGATTGATTGGATTTCCTTTTCCAAAATTATCTCCTTTGTTCAATGGCAAAAAGAAAGTATTCACGCCATCTAATTTAGTGGTCATATAAACTTCATCCGTATCAACTGCAAAATGTACCAAACAACGCCCAAACTGTAATAATGCTTGATTATTATCGCGTGACTTTTTGTATTGTTCAATACCATGAACCGCAGCTGTTTGATATGTCCACGGGTTTTTTAATTCCATTGTGGCCAATGAGATTCCATTAACAAAAAGAACCATATCAATTTCTTCGCCTGGATTTATAGAAGAATATCTTAATTGGCGCGTAACTGAAAATTGATTTTTTTCAAAGTTTTCTTTTATAGATTGCGCGCTACTTGCACTTGGAGCTTCATAGAACAAAGTGAAGTGCGCATTATCAACTTCTAAACCTTTCTTAAGTAATTTTAAAATACCCTCTTTCTTGACTTTACGGTCAAAGCGTTCTAATATTTTTAATTTCCAATCACTATAAATTTTAATTTTTTCTAATTCTTTCGGTTGTGTATTTTCAAGAAAGTCCCAAAAACGAAAGGTATCCAATGCGTACTTTTTATCAAAATCTGAAGGAAATCCCATATAATAACCAGTGCCCTTCAAATATTGTGCTTGATTTTCTTGCAATGCATCGATAGAAACTTTTTCTTCCTTAAGTTCTTCTAATCTATAGCCAGTTAACGATTTTTCGATTAATGATTCTAAAGCTTGTTCGTTATATTGTGTTGTCATTGATATCTATCTTAATTTTAACTTTATAATTTGCAGGTGATAAATCTCCTAGTTCTCTTATATCCCTTATTGGATATATTTTCAAATCTTTATCAACTAACCAAATCTCATATTGTTCAATATTAGCATCAGCAAACTGTTTTTCCTCTCTAGATAGTAGGAAGTTATACCCATTAAAATATTTACATTCTACATATTTTACAATATTCAGATCAGTGTCAAAGTACTTTATATCATAATGTAACCCTTCGTTGGTTTTTGAAACGTGATCTACATCTTTTGTATTCAACGCCTTATTAAGATAGTTAACAACAATTTTCTCAACATCATTTCCTAGCTCTTTTTTTCCACTATTTGAAAGTTCACTAGAGGTTTTACCTAACCAAGGTCCAGAATCAAATTTAGTTTCTTGAGAAAGAATAGAACTATTTATAATAACTGAGAAGTCATTTATACATTCTGGTTCAGTGCTATTAAGTATAGTAAATTCTTTCTTTGTGTTTTCTTTTATTAAAAGCGTATCATTTTTATGACTTTCTAACCATTTTCGTATGAAATCTATATTTCCATCAAAATATTTGAGGCTTTCAATCGATAAATTTGATTTTAATAACTGTAATTCATCAAAATTAAAATTAGCATCAGTATTCAACTGTATAGAATCATAATCTAATTTACTTTCAGAGGTTAAATCAAATTTATAGTCAGGTAATAAAACATATAGTTTATCAACTATATATTTATTATAATCTAAAGTATTTTCTTTAATTTCATAATCTAGGGTGATATCCAAAGTTTCGATATCCTTGAGCTGATTCAAAAATATAGACTGATGATCTCTATTTTTATTTTTTAATTGATGCCACAATTGATTTTTAACTTCTTTTTTCTTTGTAGCCCAATAACTATTTAATTCTTTAAGAAATAAATTATTAAAAGAAATCGGCGTATCACTAATGTTGTTATATGTTTTTAGATTAACTCCTAACACTTCGAAGACATTTCGAATTTTACTTAATTCTTCAATATTTTGAGCTGAGTTGAAAAGCTCAAATGTATCAAGATTAGGGAATTGAGTACGAATCCAAACATCTAGACTATTTTCATTTGTATCACTAAAGTCAATATCCAAAACTTTAGAAATAGATTTCCAAATTGATAAACGAGAACTAATTTCACCAAGTAGAATTAGTGCTTCTTCGTATAATCCGTCAGCTATATTATTTAAATCATATAAATTATCTTCTTTAGACTGTCTAATTACACTTTCAAAAATCCTTTTTTCTTCCTGAGTATCAAATAATTTCAAAAACAGATCAGATAAATTATCCGCAAATATTTTCTTGGATTTTAACTCGTCTATTTTAATATTATTAGGAATTTTGAAATAAAAAATATCATCTGCTATTACATAATTAAAGTCTTCAATATAAAAAGGATTATTATTTAAGCTACAACTCAAATATGAACATATTTTAATGGAAAGTTTGTTAAGCAATAGGGCTTGATTTTCTTTGACTTTTGAACTCGATATTTTGTCTAATCTATGTGCTAAAATAAAAGGTTTTATTTCCTTTATAAAAGCCTCAAATAAGCTCGAAGCCTCTACGTTATCTTTGGTGTCTATGATTTTCAAATCTAAATCATTCAAATCTACTAGGCTAAATAATTCAATTGCCGTCATCCCCCCCGATCTAGCTGGATAATATAAAATGGGAAACTCATTGGTTAAATTTTCTGGTAACTGTATTCTATCACTATAGTATATCCTTCTACTTTCTTCAACTACAATTGTATTTCCTTTTTTTGCATAAAGTTTTATATCATTTATTTGTTGTTGATTTTGCTTATAATGTCCTACAAGATTTTTATAAAATACTTGAGCTCCCTTATGATTATTTTTCTCAGATAATTCAATTGTTTTTGATCTTAAATGACCTATAGAAAGGTCATTAAAATTATCCTTTGCACCAAAAAACTTCAAAATCCTTTCTATTTCTCTTCTTTCTAAACCGCTAGACTCAAGTAGATACTCATAATCTACTTTAAAAGGGTTAAACCATTCTTCATCACGTTTTGTAGTGATTAAGTAATCTGAAATATTGAATTTTTGATTAATTTGAAAGAATATGTAGTTCTGAAATGAATAAACAATTTTAGTAGTACGATAAAAATAACTTAAGCGCTCTTCATGAGATTTAGTATTTTGAAACCCGTTAAAAATTTCTTTAATTGTTTCATCCAAACTTAAAAATTGTAATAGCTTACTAATTGTTAACTTATCATTTGACAGAAACCTCTCAAATAACTTTATATCGTATATTTCAAATGAAGGACTGATCAATTCACATTTAGAAAGTAGATACGATTTATATGCAGAAGAGACATTATTATTAGTAAGATAAATTACAAAGTTTTTATTTATCCCTAACCAAACTAAAAAGGACTGAATATGCTCTTTATCACCAGTTAAGCCCAAATCACTAATAGAAGTAATTATATCCTCATCTTTATATAATTCTTCAAATATGGATAAAAATCTCTTTCTATCCTCAAATTCATCTGAAAGAACAAGTTTTTTAATATCTACAATTTCTCCTTTTACATTCAAACAAGGAATGATTGAATCATATTCTAACTTCGGATTTTCATCTCTTAGGGAATAGTTATGAAATAAGACTATGTAGAACTCTTTAATAATCTCATTAGAATTCCCTCCATTTTCTAAAAGGTTGTTTGTTTCGCTAATTATCTTCTTCACAACCACCTGTGGTTCAAAAGAATGTGCATTCGACAATTTAGATAATTTATCGGCTAATGCTCTTGATTTATTATTTTCCTCATTAAGGTCTAATGCAATGACCAGTGCGGCAAATAATTCACTTTTAATAAACTTAATACTAGAGTATTTAGGAACTTTCAAGTTTATATTATCATTTGTTTTAGAAGTATAAACAAAATCTTTTTTATCAATTAAAACTCCATTATTATCAAGTAATACACTTAACTGTAAACCAGAATAATGAACAATCAATAATACAATATATTGTGCCCTAACACTGTAAGAGCTAATTAAACTTCCTGTTTTTTCTAAAACACTAGCTTTATCATTTATCTCTGATATATAATCAAGAGCTTTAAGATCCTCATCACATGGAATTACAATAGAGTTTAAATTACTATCCGTAAGTTTATTTTCATCAATAAAAGATGTTATTACATTATTTAATTTAAATACGTTTTGTTTATTATTATAGTTAAGAGAGAATGTTGGATAAACCTCTAAATTTTCGAACTCATTATTAACTATTTCTTCATAATCATTAAAAACATGATAAGTTTCTGTTGCAATAGTTCTATAAGGTAACCAAGACTTTTTATCTTCTTTCTTTAAAATTTCTATTAATCGACAATGAAGTTTAAATAATTTTTTAAAAACGAAATCATTAATTGGTGATTCCGTACTATGGTTTCTGTTTTGGTCAAGTTCTAAACTTGCATGTGCTACAAATGGAAGTTCAAAAGGAATTTGGGTTTTAAAAAAATTATAAAGTACTTTATCACATAAAGATAAGTCCTTTGTAAAAGCTATTTTAACAGAATAGTGCTTAGCATCTAAGCCTTCATATTTACCTAATATTTCCTCATCAATAACTCCCTCATCTTCTATTATGTAATTTGCTTGATTTCCATGATAAACTACACCTACATCATGCGCTATACTTCTCGAAACTTCTATAACTTTTTCAAAACCATCTATTATAATGACAACTTTATTGATGTTTTTTAAAAACAATAATGTCATTACACTTATATCTTCTAATTGAAGCTTAATATCTTTTTCATAATTTTCATCATAATTTATTGATACCGTTGTTGTATAATTATGAGTTGTCTTGAGGTCTTCTATAATTCCACAATTCAACAATGGGATTGGATATATACTAGACTTTAGTCTACGTTTTTCTCTAATTGTATTTAAATCATCTTCAGAGTATTTTAAGGTTTCTAAAAGTACTTCCTTCTTATTAGATTCTTTAAATGCAACTACAAAACCATTACTGATTATATTAATTCCTTTTGCCCAGTTTACAATAGAGCGAAACCCCAATCCTTTATTACCAATATAGCCAGAAGAAACCTTGGATGACAATCCTGGATATAATAATGAGTCATAACCCTCTAAAGAAAATGGATTTCCTCCGATATTGCTTATTTCTAAATAGCAATTTTCAGTATCAAGATTTATCACAACTGTATGTGCTCCTTCATCTTCACAATTTTGAAACATCTCCAACAATTGTCTACCATTATAGCCCTTATTTGTGTCTAGTTCTGTTTTGTAAAGGCTTAAAAGTGACTTTATGTCTGTAAAGCTTTCTAGTCGTTTATTAATAGCATCTTGTACTTTTTGTCTCATTCTAAAACTAATCTCTGGTTAATATACTTTGTTAATCTAAAAAACCTTTACTTTACCTGTAACTACATCGTTAATTAAGCTTTGTTTGTATTCTTTTAGTTTGGTTATTTGCTCTTGCTTTTGCACAATGGCTTGGTCTATTTTAGATATTACTTCGTCCAAATAAGCAACAATTTGTTCTTGTTCTTGAATTGGGGGAAATGCTAATAAACTATTAGCTATATGATTAAAGTTAATAGTTTGTCTAACACCAGAACCTAATAATTTCATATATGAAACATCATATTGATGTAAAAACCATCTGTAAAATTCTTTATTTATTCCTTTAACATCTTGCAAAACGATATACCCTGAACTTACAACAACATTTATTGCAGAGAGAGCAATTCTTAGACTAATTAAATCATAATTTAAATTTAAAGGATTAATTAAGAAATCGCCTTCTAATACTTCTTGATATGAAGCTTTCGTTGATTCAAGAATTTTTTCGTCATTTTTATAAATAACTTTACCAAAACTTATTGACCCAGCCGATAAAGTGGAATTTAATGTTTTAGGCTTCTCTCTAAAAATATGTTTAAGTTTAACTATTTCCCAATGCTCAGGAATTTCACCAATCCATTCTACACCAGAATCTTTTGTTGGAGCACTAGTATCAAAACCTTTGGTAACAGCTTGATGTATTTTGGCTTGGCGCAGTTCTTTCAGCTTTTCTATTTGTTGCTCTTTGGTTTGCACTAAGGCTTCAATTTTAGCTATTTTTTCATCTAAGAAACTGGCAATGGCTTCTTGTTCTTGGATTGGGGGAAATGCTAATAAACTATTAGCTATATGATTAAAGTTAATAGTTTGTCTAACACCAGAACCTAATAATTTCATATATGAAACATCATATTGATGTAAAAACCATCTGTAAAATTCTTTATTTATTCCTTTAACATCTTGCAAAACGATATACCCTGAACTTACAACAACATTTATTGCAGAGAGAGCAATCCTTAGACTAATTAAATCATAATTTAAATTTAAAGGATTAATTAAGAAATCACCTTCTAATACTTCTTGATATGAAGCTTTCGTTGATTCAAGAATTTTTTCGTCATTTTTATAAATAACTTTACCAAAACTTATTGACCCAGCCGATAAAGTGGAATTTAATGTTTTAGGCTTCTCTCTAAAAATATGTTTAAGTTTAACTATTTCCCAATGCTCAGGGACATTTCCAATCCAGTCAATGCCGCTATCTTTATAGTGTTTGTACTTTTGCATGATTAGAATTTAAGAATTTCACTTAATAAACCATCACCTTGTTCTTCTAAAGCTAATAAATCGGTTTTAATAGCTTTAATACTTCGCAACGGTGTATGCTGGTAGAAGTATTTGTTGAACGAAATTTCGTAACCAATTTTCACCGAATCTAAATTAATCCAAGCTTCATCTACGTACGGAATTACTTCACGATTGAAATACTTTAAGATTTCTTCGTTTAACGAAATTTGTTCGCTATCACGTAGATCGGTTTCTGTTTCGTAGGTGACAAATTCCCCCACTTTTGTAGTTGGATAATAACCAAAAAATGATAAGTCATTTTCTTTACATCCTAATCTATCTAATAATTGAGTTAATTTATCTCCTGAAAGCTTTTCAACTTTCTTAACTACTTTTTCTGCTTGTGCATCGTAGGTAGAAATGGCATTTAAAATAACTTTCTTATCTGTTGCTGAAAGATTCAATTTATTTTTCTTTACAACATCATCTATTAAAGCAGAAAATGCATTGAAGTTTGTAAATACTTCATTACCGATTAACTTCCAAAGCGATTGAGCTGCATCATAAATTGCCTTTGGTTTTTCCCAAGTTACTTTATCAACTAATCTATTAAGCTGTTTTTTATTTAAGTCCCAATCTTCTTTTTCGGCACGTTTATAAATCGCTGTTTCCTCAGCAACTAAATCTTCGTAAATAGCTTCTCCATAAGTTTCATAAAGCATTTTCATAGGCGTAGCCAACGATTTTTCGAAACGTAAATCAGCCATTGCTTCTGCTGTAAATTGTGAACGTAAACGTTTAGGTCGTTCAATATTTACTTTATAATAACCAAAATCGCTATTTTTAAAACGTTTTATTTTAAGATCTGATTCTTCTGTGCTTTTAGAAAGATTATTTAAATATGCTTTAGCTATTTCTTGAATTTGTTGACTTGTTAATTCACAATTTTTTAAACCTAAATTTTTTCTTAGTTTTTGATACAGGTTGTTAGCATCTAATAACTGAACATACCCTTGGCGGTCTTTAGGTTTATTGTTATTTAATAACCAGATATAAGTTGTAATACCTGTATTGTAAAACATATTATTAGGTAATTGTACAATAGCATCTAATAAATCGTTTTCAATAATATAACGACGAATGTTAGATTCTCCTGAACCAGCATCACCTGTAAATAAAGATGAACCGTTATGAACTGATGCAATTTTACTTCCTACCTTATTAGCAGAGGCAGGTTTCATTTTATCAACCATTTCCATCAAAAACAACAACTGTCCGTCAGAAGTTCTTGGTGTAGCATCAACAGTTTCCCAGTTTCCCCAATAATCTTTTAATTTAAATTGGAAGCGGCTGTCAATAACTTCCTTTCCGTCTTTTATATATTTAACTTCTGTTGCCCAAGATTTTCCGTACGGAGGATTAGATAACATAAAGTCGAATTTCATATTTGAGAATTCATTGGTGCTCAAAGTAGAACCTACACGAATGTTTTCAGGATCTTTACCTTTAATCATCATATCTGATTTACAGATAGCGTAGGTTTCATCATTGATTTCTTTTCCATACAAATACACGTCACCCGCATATTTAATATGAGATTCTTCTACCAAATAATTTTCACTTTCAGTTAGCATTCCACCACTTCCACAAGCTGGATCATAAATGGTAATAATGCTTGGTAAAGAATTTTTTAAAGGTTCAAAGACCAAAGTAGTCATTAACTGAATTACTTCACGTGGCGTAAAGTGCTCGCCAGCTTCTTCGTTATTTTCTTCGTTAAATTTTCGAATTAACTCTTCAAAAACATAACCCATTCCTAAATTTGATAAGGCTGGAAGCATTCTTCCTTCTGGATCATTCTTTTCAAAAGGAGTTAAATTAATATATGGTGAAGTGAATTTCTCTAGCACATCCAGTAAAACATCTTTACTTGCCATGTGTTGAATTTGAGAAGATAACTTAAACTTTTCTATGATTTCCTTTACATTCGAAGAAAATCCGTTTAAGTATTCTTCGAAATTAGCTACTAATTTTTGTTGCGAATTTGTTGCCGTACCACGCAATTTTTCCATGGTCCAAGTTGAAGTATTATAAAATACATAACCTGTGGAAGATTCAAGTCCTTTAGGATCGAGTTCAATCTGATCTAAATCTTCTCTTTGAAAACGAACTTCTTCTAGTACTTTATCCTTTGTTGGTTCTAATAGCGCATCAATACGGCGTAAAACTACAAAAGGTAAAATAATATCGCGGTACTTACCGCGTACGTAAACATCTCTTAAACAATCATCGGCTATAGACCAGATGAAACTAACTAATTTATTATGGGAATTATGAGTCATGGAGTATATTCTACTTTAATAAAAGGTAAATGTATGACTTGTTAAAGATTTTAAAAAGATAAAACATAGAAAAACAAAGGAAAGTTAATAGTTATTCATTATAAGAAAGAAAAACGGGACTTTCTGCATAACGGTTTTTCTCTACATCGCATCTGAAAATATCTACAAACAGAAGCTACCATTTTCGTAACAAAAAACTAAGAATCTTCTCAATACACCCAAAAGCCATAAACTTGCGTCTGTATCTAATACTGTTTTAACAAATGATCAAAACGTATAATAAAACACTCCATCCATAAAAGAAATTCTGTACGAGAAGAAAAGGATTGATAGAAAAGAACATAAAATCGAAATAAAGAGTAATAGGCCTATAACAAAAATTAAATAAAAGAGCACTGTTTTTTGAACAGTGCTCTTTTATTTAATTTCAAAATTCTTTATAAAAATAGGATCTTTAAAAAAATCTGTTAGACTTATTTTCATTGCATCACAGAAATCAGACAAGGTATAAATCGTTATTCCACGATTCTCACCTAGATTTGTCCATCGATTAATAGCCTGTCTATCTTTTTCAGAAAGATTTGCTAACTCAACTTTCGTCAAGTTCTTTTCTTTAATTAGAAAATTAATCCTACTCTTAATCTTGTCACGTAATTCTTTATCTCTATCCTTTAATTTCGCCATGAAACAATATTAAAATTAATTCTTCTTTACATTGTAAACCATTTGGTTTACAATTTTTTTTATATTACATTTGTAATAGTCATCCTTTCTTACTTCTTTGTAAGCTAAAGAAATAGTCTCGATGACATACATAATATTACCTAAAGCTTATCTATTTCTCTACTCGAAAACTGGCACTTTTCATTTAACAACGAGGCAATAAGTAATTTAGTTATGAGCTTTGCTTATAAAATATCCGAAATTTTCACTTTCAAAACCTGATTCCTCCCTCCATTTTTTTCCTCAATTTCAATTAAAAGTACTTGCTTATCCAACAGGGTAAACTGATCTAACATAAAAATCAACTTCCTTTCCAATCCTCTACATGAGAATAGATGATTTGCTGTTTGTTCATCTCTTTAGTATTTGAAGTAAACTTACTATAGTTTGAGTTTATAGGGAGATTTTTTATATGTTCTAACAAATGATCAAAGCGCATCATAATACGCTCAATCCATAAAAGGAATTCAGTGCCAGAAGAAAAGAATTGAAAGAAAGTAATAGAAATTAAAAACAGCGCTCCTTTAACAGTGCTTTTTCAATTATTTCTTTATGAAAGATATACAAATACAATTATGAGTTATTTATATTCAGTTACTCAATAATGCCTAATATTTCATTTAATGGAAATTCGTTATTAGAATATTCCTCTAGCTGTTTAAAAAAACTAGATAGGCTAATATTCTCATAATGTAATATCACGTATAAAACTGATAGAGGAATATTATATCCCTCCTCTCTTACAAGCTTTTGTATGGTTGAATGAGAAATACCGCATTTAGCTTGATATTTTCTTTGCGACACCTTATTATTTTCCTCATCTGTACTAAACTTATAAATATATTTTTGAGTAATAAAATTGCATACAAGTTTATTAGCAAATTTAAATAAATCTTTATTATCAACTTTATTTTTAATATTCTGTTGCTCTTTATCCATAATAGTATATTTTTTCAAAAGAGCACTTTTTTTCAAACATTATTGGAGTCGAACGACTCCAATAATAAAAAAAAGCTTATATTTGTGTATTATTGTTCGTTTTTAAAGGCGCAATATTTGAAATATTCTTTTAAAAATCAGAAGCTATTACTTATAATCTAACTCTGAAAACTGATAATTTACAAGCAACGAGTGGATAAGTTAATCTATCTGTTATATGGTATACCAATACCTCAAAGCAGTAATAAGGAGTACTCATCGAAAGTAATCTTTAAAACATACCACATCCCTCTTCTTCCTACCGTCTCCCAATTAGGTCTATAGAAGTTTAAAAACAAAGGTAGATTTGTTTAGTCTTGGCATTTTGATAAATCCTTGCAATACCCTATCGATCCTTACTGAACTTATTCCAATGTTCGATTCGAGATTTTGTCAGGTAGTACATTGGATGAAACAACAAAAAAGTAGCTACTACACTTACGTTTAACCGATCATTCCATTTTAGTTGAACTAAATCGTATCGATGTAGATTGGTTTTACATTCATGCTTTAATGTTAGCCGCCTACCCTATTCCCTATTTAGTTCGCCTTATAACAGCTGTTGCGCTAGATCTAAAACAGTTTTTAGATGCGTACAGGATCACGATTGCCTTTGAGTCTCAGTATGTATTATTCCTCTCATTCAACTAAAAAAGCAGGAGGCCTGGATTAGTTCGTACCACGCAAAGGCAATGAAATAAGTCTCCCCGACTGTTTATGTAGTAATCACCCCTTAAAACAATTCAATATGGAAGAAAATCGCTTGCTCAAGGGCTTTACCCGGGTTGGTTTATCTAGGCTTAGCCCGTAGTGAGCATGTAAACAAAAACAAAAAAATAGGATGGCTTAAAGGGATTTTAAGTGGTGCTATCCATCTAGGACTATCTCCTTGCGCTAGTTTGCAATTTGGGAGATCGGCTTTAGCGCTTGGGGATAGTTTGGATCAAAAACAGGTATGAATCACATCATACCCATTCACTAACCGTTTGATAAAAGCTTGTTTACGCACTAGGGCCATAAGAGTTTTTATGCCTTACAAGCAGGTATATCAAAATTCATTATACTAGCATGAAAATTCATTTTACAACGCTAACGGGTTATCGGATCGCCCTGTTACTGATTCCCTTAGTGGGCTTAAGCAGCAGTCCAAGCTATGCCGTATCGCGTGATACACACTTGCTCTTTCGTATCTCTGGTTCGTTACAAGAGGTAAAACAAAAGATTCAACTAAAAGGAACGGTAAAAGATTCCTTTGGTGTCCTTGAAGGAGTTATGGTTACTGTTGGAAACAACGTAGTTACAACAGATGTAAATGGAAAATATACCCTTGATATTACGCCTGGTGATACGATTACCTTTTCCATGATGGGGTATAAAGATCAGTCTAGGGTGTACACGGGTGAAAAGGTACTAAATATTACGCTTACTGAAGGTAATAGCACCCTGGACGAGATTGTTGTCAATGCAGGATATTACAGCGTTAAAGATCGGGAGCGTACAGGAAGTATTGCCCGTGTAACGGCTAAAGACATCGAGTTTCAGCCTGTTATCAATCCACTTCAGGCCATTCAAGGAAGAGTGGCTGGGGTTGATATTACTCAAAGTAGCGGAGTTGCTGGTGGTAATATGGATATCGAAATACGGGGAACAAATTTTATGGGGAACAAATTTTCTGGACGAAATAATCCACTCTATATCATTGATGGTGTTCCGTTTCTTTCAAATGCGCTTGGGTTATCCAGTGGTAATATTGGTATTGAAATCTTGCAAAATGGTATTTCACCGCTTAATGCTATAAATCCAAATGATATAGAAAGTATTGAAATTTTAAAAGATGCTGATGCAACAGCCATCTATGGATCTCGTGGGGCTAACGGAGTTGTATTACTAACAATGAAAAAAGGAAAATCAGAAAAAACAAGCTTCACGGTATCCTCTGCAACGAGTTTTAGCAAAGTTCCCAAGTTTTTAGCCCTAATGAATACGGAGCAATATGTACAGATGCGTGAAGAAGCCTTTGCTAATAGTGGTATTACTGATCTTCCTGCAAATGCCTATGATTTAAATGGTGCTTGGGATAGCAATCGCTATACCAATTGGCAAAAAGAATTAATTGGAAAAACAGCAATAGCTGAAGATATTGCTCTAGGAATAAATGGAGGTAGTAATCAAACCCATTTTAATATCAATCTAGCTCATAACAATTCCAATACAGTATTTCCTATTGATAAGGGATATAAAAGAGACGCTGTTTTACTAGGAGTTAATCACCAAAGTAAAGACAATAGATTACAGCTTAACTTTTCTACCTCCTATTCCAACCAGAGCAATAATTTACCCACAATGGATCTAACAAGACAAGCATTGACCTTAGCGCCCAATGCACCTGCCTTATATGATCAAAAGGGAAATCTTAACTGGCAAGAGGGTACATTTTTAAATCCCTTAGCTCAACTAGAAGGAGCATATGAAAACAATACTAACTCGTTAATTCTGAATATGAATCTTTCATACAATATCTTTAAAAATCTTGATTTTAAAGTAAATACAGGACTAACCTCAACTAATCTTGAAGAGAGAAATATTATTCCTCATACGGTTTTCAACCCTAGTGATGGATATACGAGTGAAATGTCTGAGTCTTCAAAGGCTACAAACCAATCCAAAACCTATATCATAGAACCTCAAGTAAATTTCAAGAAGAGTTGGAATAAACACGCTTTTGAAATCTTGGTAGGATCAACACTACAATCCTCCGAATCAAATAGCTTCAATAGTAGTGGTAGAAACTTTTCTTCTAATGCGCTAATAAGAAATATAAGTGCTGCTAAAGATAAATACATTGGCATATCATCCGATTCACAATATAAATATGCAGCTATATTCTCACGTATCAACTATCAATATGACAGTAAATACTTTTTAAACTTAACAGGAAGAAGAGATGGTTCTTCTCGTTTTGCAGAAAATAATCGCTTTGGTAATTTTGGTGCTGTTGGAGCTGCTTGGATTTTTTCGGAAGAATCGTTTCTTAAAGATATCGCCTGGTTTTCTTTTGGAAAAATTCGCGCGAGTTATGGAGTTACAGGTAGTGATAATATTGGAGATTATGCTTATTTGGATTCTTATACCGTATTTCCGCCTCAATACAATGGAGAAACGGGTTTATATCCTACTGCTTTGTACAATGCTAATTACAAATGGGAAAAAACAACCAAACTTGAGACAGCAGTAGAACTTAGTTTTTTGCAAAATAGAATCAATACCTCGCTTGCTTATTATAACAATCGTTCTACGGATCAACTAATCGGAATGACACTTCCAACAACTACAGGATTCTCTACTATTTTAATGAATTCTCCTGCGGTGGTTGAAAATACAGGATGGGAATTTACACTTAATACGACTAATATTAACACTACGGATTGGAAATGGTTTACAAATTTTAATCTCTCTTTTCCTAAAAATAAATTAGTGGCCTATCCGGGTCTTGAAGAAGGAACTCAAAGTAGTTTTTATATCATCGGGAAATCATTAAACCTTGTGAAACTTTATCAATATGAAGGTATTGACCCAAATACTGGAGCATTTACTTTTAAAGATTTTGATGCTAACGGAATTATAAATGCTCAAGATAAACAAGTAGCAAAAAACCTAAATCCTGAATTCTACGGAGGTATACAAAACACCATTACGTATAAAAAATTTGCATTAGATTTTCTGTTTTACTTTAAAAAACAAGAGAATTATAATCTAAATCAATACTACAATGTTGCTGGTGCAGCCCTAATTAATCAACCTGAAGAAATGACGGACAGATGGTCACAATCGAATCCTAACGGAGCCTATATGCCTGCAGGTTATAAAAACAGTGACCTTAATAATCGCTCAACTCCATTTAGAGAAAGTGATGCTGCCATTAGTGATGCTTCCTATATAAGGTTAAAAAACGTATCTCTTTCTTATGTTTTAAAAATACCTAGACTTCATATCGAATCATTAAGACTATACCTACAAGGGCAAAACCTCTGGACCATTACTTCTTATAAAGGAATGGATCCCGAATTTACAACTTTTGGATACCTACCTCCCCTTCTTACTTATGCCTTTGGAATGCAATTAATTTTTTAAACCTGTAATCATGAAAACGACCCAAAAAAATACAACTATAAGAGCTACAATCTTAGTCTCCATGACGATGATCTTACTTGCAAGTACGTTGATTTCTTGTGAGCGTATGATTGAAGTAGACTCCCCAACCAATATAGTTAAAAAAGAGGATGTCTATAAAGATATTGCTACAACAAAAGCAGCGCTCGCCTATTTATACTCCAATATTAGAGCTAATTCTTTTTTATCCAAAAAACCAACAGGCTTACATCATGGATTAAGTCTATACACGGATGAACTGGAGCATATTGGAACAACAGATAACAATTTTTTTTTAAATACTATACAAGCAAATAGTGCTGAAACCGCGCTATGGTGGAATAATGCATACCAAGATATTTATGCTATTAATGCATTTATAGAAGGATTAACCCAATCATCCTATATTGAGCAAGAAATAAAAAAAACACTCTTAGGAGAAGCCTATACACTTAGAGCCTTATACTACCAAAATCTAGCCCAACTCTATGGGGATATTCCCTATACAACTTCAACAGATTTCAAGTTAAATACAATTATTTCTAAAAAACCGTATCCGTTGGTATTAGTTGATATAGAACAAGACTTACTCCAAGCTATAGAATACCTAAATTACTCCTTTAGAAGCCCTGACAAATACTACGTGAACAAAGCTGTAGCAGAATTACTTCTAAGTGAAAATTATTTACTTCAGAAAAAATATGATTTAGCTGAATTATACAGTAAAAATGTAATAGACAGTAATTTATATTTTATAGAAGATGATCTAACTAAGACTTTCAAAAAAGATGCTAAAAGTACGATTTGGCAAATTAGCCCAGAACAAGGTAGTTATATAACACCAGAGGCTAATAACTATATTTTTACAACGATTGCGGCTAATACTTCAGTTATTAGTGATAAGCTATTAAAAAGTTTTGATACGAGCGACTTAAGAAAACAGTATTGGCTTAAAGAAGTAGAGGTAAATGGACAAGTATTTTATGGGGTTTACAAGTATAAAAACAAAACGGATAATACAGATGAAAATTCCATTTTCTTTAGAATAGAACAGGTCTACTCCATTTTAGCTGAAAGTCTTTTAAACCAAAATAAACTTCCTCAAGCCATTCAGATAATAAATAAAATAAGAACGAAAAGAGGTCTATTACCACTTGGTGCAAGTATGGGGAAACAAGAAGTAGAGCAGCACTTTTTACAAGAAATGTACAAAGAGTTTTTTACCGAAAATGGACATCGCTTTTTCACCCTAAAACGGCTAAATCAATTCGATCAAATAAAAGAAATAAAACCTAATTGGAAAGATTACAACAATCTATTTCCAATTCCTGAAAAACAGTTACTAATTAATCCAAACCTTAATCCTCAAAACAATGGTTACTAAAACAAAACACATCCTATTACCTAGTAGTAGTATCCTTATTCTATTTCTTTTCTATGCATGCTCCTCTATGCGAAGTAACAAGATTCAGCATGATTCAATCGTGATTCAAGGCCGAGTGACGCTTCAGGGAACAGATGCTGTTCCTTTGGGAATAACATCAGTCAACATAAAAAACAAATGGGTATGGAAAGATGAAAACCTTGAAGCTTATGGAGAAAACAAAAGAGTATTCGTTGATAAGAAAGGATATTACAAAATTCATATTCAAAAAAACGACACCTTAGTTTTTATACCCAATCACATACTTTATGGAAACAATATCGATCAATATACGTATTCCAATCTCAACGAAAGTCAAACTTTAAATGTGCAAATAAAAAAAGACACAAACACCTATGAAGCTCTTACAAAAAACAATCCTGTGCTTAAAGCTAATTTAGAAAAACACCTAAAAGATCTAGATCTTGAAACTCTTGTTACTGTTTCTGGCACCATATTTAGCAAAGAGACACATAAACCTTTAAAAAATGTAGATGTAAGCTCTGCCTTTAACAACAGTACTTTTGGTACAGCAACCTACCACTTAACAGATGAAAAAGGAGAATTTAAATTTCAACTACACAAAGGAAGTTTGTTTAGTGTGCTTTCTCTTTCCCCAAATTCTATTGAATTTTATCCGCAAAGAGACACAATTATTAACCTTTATCTATAACAGCATGAGTAAATTAAGTAAAATACTAGCTTTGATTGGATTTTTAACTACATCACTTCTATCGTATGCTTACGTACAGCAGGACGGCATACCTGTGGATAGGAGATGGAATATTTTATTGGCCTCTAAAATTAGTCCTGATGGAAATTGGACATTAGTTTATAACTGGAATACTTTTGATACAACACTTAATTCTACGTATTATGTCAATACCCAAAGTGGTCAAAAAGTTGATATTACAAAGTTAGATGGTGCACATAATCATCTGTTATACAATGATATTATTGTAGGAAAAAAACAAAATAAAATAGAGGTTGTAAATCTTCACAAGGCTCAACAGTCCATTTTGTTTGAAAATATAAAAAGCTTTGAAACTAGAGCTAAGCTAGATCACAATCTACTATTAACTATATCCAATGACTCAGTTTTAGAAGTTCGAAATCTCAATAAAAAAAACAAAGTGGTATTCTGGGACGCAGATATAAGTGAATTCGCTTTAAATCCAAACAAAAACACGCTTCTTTATCGCAAATCGAATACAAAAGACATCTTATTTACGGTAGACTTAAATACAACTAAAAAACAAGCAATAAACCTCGCAACAGAAAGCTTAAAATCGCTATACTGGAATACCAATCAAGATATTTTTGCTTTTTTAACCCATGATAATAATTTGAAAATTGTCAATATTAAGGTACAATCGGTAAGAGAATTAGCTCTTGACAAGGAAAAATTAGAACGTTTCGAGTTGAAATTCTATAGCAACAACGATATTTTTATTAAGTATAACATCAAAACGGATCAAATAATTGAAAGCTCTGATTATCTTGACATTTGGAATGGAAATTCTAAATTTCTATCACCTAGCGAATTCAACCTAAAACATAAGCTAAAGTACAAAGCTCTTGTATATAAATACAAGGAAGAAGTTGTACAGGAGATTAATCGTTCTAGAGAGAACGACTGTGAATTCGTGAATATCCCAAATCACATTTTAACGTATAATCCTTTTTTATTGATTGATTATCAGGATTTCGTTAAAAGAGCTAAGTATACTTTAGTCGAGCTTTCAACAAATAAAAAAGTGCTCTCAACTACAGCCAGAGGAAAATGGGACTTCATTCCCTCCAAAAATTCCAAGCACTTGCTATACTTAATGGATGAGAAATTAGCTCAATGGGGAGTTTATACAATACAGACTCAAGAAATAGTAGACCTATATGCTCATAATGATTACTCATCTAAACCTAGATGGAGTTTAGATTCAAAAAACATATATTATACGAAAGAAAATGAGCTTTGGGACTTGAATCTTACTAAAAATCAACATAAAAAAATATCCGATTTTAAATTGAAAAACAAAATAGATCCGATAAATGATGTTCGTTTTGAAAACTATGATAATGCCTTTATTCATACGGATAAACCAGTTCTTTTTGTTTCAGCAAGTATAAAGGGAACTGCTATTTATTCTTTACAGAAAGATAGATTCGAGCTTCAAAAAAACGTCAATAATACATCGCTGACCAATACTTCAAAAATTCATGATTTAGTAAGTCAAGATGCTAAAACCATGGTATATACAGAAGAGAATCTTTTAACACCTCCTACAGTTAAGTTGCTTAAGAACAAAAAAGAAAGTACAATCCTCTCACCTAGCCTACCACAAGAATTATACAACTGGTATAAATATGAAACCATTGACTTTACAGATAAATACGACGTTCCACTAAAGGCTTTGCTATATTATCCTAAAGATTATGATCCAAATAAGAAGTATCCAATGATTGTATACATTTATAACAAAGTTCATACAGTAAAAACCTTTTCTGACCGTTCATTTAAAAGCCCTGAGCCTCTAAATTCAGTGGGATTTAATCATTTTAAATTAAATGAGGAGGGTTATTTTATTTGCTATATTGATACCTATGTTTCCGATGAGGGACCTGGACTATCAGCAGTTGAATGTGTAACCAAAGGGGTTGAAGCTGTAACTGTAGCACAGCCCAGTATTGACAAAACTAAACTAGGGCTTATCGGACACTCTTTTGGAGGATATAAAACCAGTTTTATTGCAACCCATTCAAATCTGTTTGCAGCAATTGTTAGTGGGGCTGGAGCGCATGATTTTATTGGTGGTTTTACTTATAGATTCAGTAACTATAGATATTACCCAGAATGGTTTATGGCTGAAAGCTCTCAATATAATATGAAGCAGAGTTATGCAGAGAACCCAAAAAAATATATCGATAACTCTCCTATTTTACATGCGCAAAATGTCAACACACCTCTTCTGATTTGGACTGGGCTTTTGGATGAAAATGTATATTGGGAAAACACCCGTAAAATGTATATTGCACTACTACGATATAAAAAGCCTACGATTGCTCTTTTTTATAACGATATGGATCACGGAGGAGGTCCTGATGTTCCCAAACAAACATTAGACCTCAATCATCGTGTTAAGGATTGGTTTGATTATTTCTTAAAAGGCAAACAAGATAGAAATTGGATTATAGAAGGTATTAAAAATCCTTATTCATGGAATCAATTAGATAATTTTTAAAAAAAATAGTAGAAGACGCCAATTGGCGTCTTCTACCTTTTAATAAATATCTATCAAACTCTTTTATTCAATGATCTCAAAAAGCGGAAGATATTTCCCTTGATCAGAGTTCCAACCATACATGCGCTCAATTTGGCCACCTACATTCTCATAATAAGGATTAATGGTTACTTCAAAAGTACATTTTTCAAGATTTACAATATGAGCTTCTGGATACGAATTGCCTACTTTATAATAAAGCGTTCCTGTATAGGGAACTTGTGCCAATGTTACAGTTTCTACTTTAACAGCTTTATCTGTATTATTACTAGCATTCACGGTGAATGCACCTACACTTAGCATTGCAACAACGGCTAATGACAGGAGTAGGATTTTTATTGATTTTTTCATGATCTTATTGTTTTGAAATTAAATAACAAACCTCGTGCTTGTTACATCTAATGGTCTCTTTTTAGGGTTAATCAGTTGTAATGAATTTAAAAGTCAATTTACTATAGCTAATTGAAATCGAACGGGCTACTTATCTTGTATCTCTAGAAAAAACAAGATTTTTTTTCTTTTTGTATTGCTCTATTCTAAGAGTAATACCAACAGAAGTAAAAGTACAAACCATTATTTTTAAAAACAATACGTGTTTTCACGGTATTTTCATTTTTTTTTCGCTCATACCAATTAATTATAATGCCAACGCATAGTAAAAAGAAGGATTCCTCTTAATTTTTTGAATGAGTTCTTTACAGTTTTATATCATACAGAAAAGTATTTATTACTTTTATGAATGCGAGTAATCATAGTATTATTACAAAGCAGCTGGAAGTAAGCAGTTACACCTTTTTATCATCGCTTTTGGACTACCTATTCTATTGTATACCTTGGACTTTTTAGGGTATCAGGTGTATTACTTTTTTAACCCTTACCAGATTTGATATTCTGCCATTTTTAGTGGTTCTTGCTTTTTAATATAAAAAACACCATCAAACACATCCAACCACAACCCCGGTTTAGAATCGTAACCAAACAACATACTAGTAAACTTCGTTTACTTGAGTGTAGGTTCTTTGGCTTTTACTTCATTAAAATCTAGGTAACCAAAAGGCGTATTGCGCTGATGCAAATAATATTCTAACGCGTTTTCAGGGGTGTAAATTTGACGAAGTGTACTATTTTCATGAATCTCTTTTGCCTCTCCTGATGAGGATATAAAGGCGATACTATACACCTTTGTATCAAACGCATCGACTAAATATTCTGCAAATAGCTTAAAACGTTGATATAAATCAGGATCATTTTCTCTATATCGTACGTTTTGTGCTTGTTTGGCTCCATGAAAATTAGCAATCCAAACAATAATTTTCGCTTCTGGATTATTCTTTTTATACCAAATCACATTTTCAGCCATCCTTTTATCGCGAATGTTTACATATTTATTTTCATTTTCATATCCGCCTAAAATACCAGTGTATTTATAATCTTCTAGCCCTCCTTTGATATTAACTAAAGCTTGTTTAATAAACCCATTTTTAGTTTGATCCTGTACATTTTCAATAATAAAGGTCATCGTTTCTAAAATAAAGTCAACCTCTTCAACAGTTATGCCTTTTTCATCATACTGAATCATTTTTTTATAGGTTTCAATAAACTGATTCTTGGTCTTGGTATCAAGCTTTCCTTTTTCTAGTTCTGCATAAAGAAAATCATGCACAGGAACATGGTGATCATATCCTTCAATGCCAATATACTTCCAATTTAAATGCTGATTGTGTAGCATATCGCGTACAAGTCCTGTAGTTTGCACAACATTCCCCCAATGGGGTTTCCATTTGCTCACATCTGCATGTGGAAAAAGATCAGGATAGCCATTATTTTTGATTTCCATTTGAATAAATCCCTCCCCCTCTAGTGCTAAGGTATTAAATCCCTTTTCTTTCATTAAATACTGCACAAGCTCTGCTTTCACTTCATAAGTTGTACCATCGCCATGTCCAGATTCTCCCAAAATAACAAGATCACAATCTCCTATTCTATTTGCTATTTCTTCAAATGAAGCGGTATCAACCTGCTCAAATGGAATGAGATAAGCGGCTATTTGTTCTTCTACAGTTGCTTTTTGACAGCTTGAAAACAAAGCAACTACAGCAAATAAAGACAGTGAAACCTGTTTCATCATAATTAGAATCCTTTAGTTATTTTTTAAATCCTGTTTTAACCTTACTAAACTACATTTTTTAAAATACTTAACAAGCATATCGGTGTTATTTTAGACCAAATACGATCCTCAATGCCCTTTTAAAACAAAAAATCCAGAAGAGTTTTTCTTCTGGATTAGTATAGTATGCTTGCAGATGCTAAAAGGCATATCAAACTTTAAGTCCCGTTCGAAAATAGAAAGCTAGGTTTTACAGCGTATAAAAAGAGTCGAAATTCTTTTATACCCTTATTGGAGCAACTAAAAACGAGAGAAGATTATTCCTTAATTAACGCTGTGTACGTAATTAATTTGTACTGATTTATAGTAAATTTGTACCCAATATTAAATCGCAATAGTGTCTGTTGCGTTCTTTTCTTCGTTGAGGGGGTGGAATCAAATGGCATACAATAGAGATGGAAAGAACAGAAATAAACCAGGTAAGTTGGGTCATTTGCAAAGCGTGTCAAGGCCTTGGAAAAAAAAGTAAGGGACGCAGTAAAAAAGTAAAATACAAATCTCCGAAGTTGACCAACCCGTTGAAGGAAGAAACGGATGCAGAAATAGACACAAAAATAGACAAGGAAGTAGGCGCTACTCCCCTTACCCCCCATTTATATACCTGTTCGAAGTGTTTAGGATCGGGGATACTCCCTTGCGAAAGTCCTCCCGTTGCAGATGGTAACAGGTATCCGCATGTTGCTATTGTTGGTGGTGGCATTGGCGGAATGGCTCTTGCCGTTGCTTGTTTACACCGTGGAATTCCGTTTACACTTTATGAGCGCGATACTAATTTTTATGCGCGAGCACAAGGATATGGACTTACCCTGCAGCAAGCAAGTAAAGCCATTAAGGGATTGGGTATTTTAGCCCTAGAAGATCAAGTCGTTTCTACCAAACATGTGGTTCACAATACGGAAGGAAAAGTACTTGCAGCCTGGGGACTCCGAAAATGGAATCCATCTACCCCATCAAAAACACCTAAAAAAACGAATATACATATCGCGCGTCAGTCTTTGCGCTTGGCCTTATACAATCAGCTCAAAAGTCAGCCCGGAGAGCATCAACTGATACAATGGGGCCATCAATTTATGGATTATAAGGAAATTTCAGCAGAAAACTACGAATTGAACTTTCGAGTAAAGGGAGAGATAAAAACGGCTAAAGCCAATCTTATCGTTGGCGCTGATGGAATTCGCAGTGCGGTGAGAACATTATTAATCGGTGAAGCGGTGGCGCCTTTGCGTTATTTGGACTGTATGGTTATCTTGGGAATTTGCCCTTTAACGGCTATAGAAGGTTTTGCAGCAAGTGTTTTACTCGATTCGGCAACGGTGTTTCAAACGGCCAATGGCAAAGAGCGCATTTATGTAATGCCTTATACGAAAGATTCCGTGATGTGGCAACTTAGTTTTCCCATTGCTGAGAAAGAGGCTATGGCTTTAAGTGCTTTAGGAACTGATGCACTCAAAGAAGAAGCCTGCCGTAGAACCCCATGGCACGATCCGATTCCGCAGCTCTTAAAAGCTACGCTACCCGCTCAAATCTCAGGTTATCCCGTTTATGATCGAGAATTACTTAACTTGGAATTCCTTGAAAAAAGAAATGCAATTACTTTACTTGGGGATGCCGCTCACCCCATGAGCCCTTTTAAAGGACAAGGAGCAAATCAGGCTTTATTAGATGCTTTGCTCTTGGCACGTGCGATAACCAAAGGCTGTGATTCCAACTTACAAGGAAAAAAAAAGGGATTACGAGCAGCTGTGTTAACTCCCTTTGAGTCCGCGATGTTTGAACGCAGTGCTTCAAAAGTAAGAGATTCGGCAGAAGCAGCTAAATTACTGCATTCTGACCTTGTACTACAAGAACGAGATGAGCCCAGAGGTTCCTTAGTAAAGGCACAGATGTAAGCGAAGTCAACTGCTAGATGGAGAAACGAAATACGAAAAGATCATGCCAAAATAGAACATAGTTCAACGCTTCTTCAATCATTTTACGGACGCTATTTTAAAGCTGATTTTAGATAAAAAAAAAGAGTAGATATTGCAATAAACTACTCTTTTTTAGTAAACTTGTATTAATTTAAACATTGCATTACTAGCTCCTGACAGAATTAACTTGAGGCTATAGGCGTGCAAAGTATGACTTTGATTAAAAAAACGTTTTGTTTTTCAATGGGCTTGTCTCATTTTCTAATAAGTCTTGGGCAATCTGGATCATTCCATTGTTATTCGCACCACTCCATAAAGCTCTTCCAAAAATATAACTAACTGTATATTCTTTCCAAGAACTGCAATAGGTTTTTATTCCGATATAGGATTGTTCTAAGTAGTCCTTTATTTCTTCTTCTGTAAGATACCCCATGTCAAAACAACAGCGCGCAAGAAATGCACCTCTTCCATAATTCCAACCCGCATCTTTTATTTGACGCAAAATTGCAAAATTTTGGACTACTCCCTCTTCTATCAGCTCAGGCACAAGATTATTTAAATCCTTATAAATCGCTAAATAATAGTTAAAAACCTCTTCCTCAGCTGGTAAATTTGACTTTAAAATAGCTACATAATTTTCTTTATCTTCAAATGCTCGATAGACAATATCGATGTATTTATCTTGATTTCTATTTTGCAAATCTGATAGAATCTCAAGGGCATCAGCCTTGTCAAAGAGTTGCCAATAGTCTTCTAAAAGGGTTTTTATTGTAGCCGTACTAAGCCCTGTTTCATAGGAATTGAGATAAGCCGATTGTTGTTCTGCATACATTGAACTGAGTAAGAGGTGATCCAATCGCTGTCCCGTTACTCCATTTTTTGGATTTAATCGAATACTTTTAAACGCATTTAAAATTTTTGAAAAGAAACTCATACTTGCGCTTATTTCAAAGTTAAGTTAGCAAACTTAGCTTGTAGCGCTGGTATAAATCGCTCACCAACAACCTGATACTTCGCTCTTGTTCTAAATTGTTTTTCTACATTTAAAAGGTCCATTGGATCCGGTACATAATTTAATCTATCGTGAATTTCAAGCGTTAACTCCGTACCCTCTATATTAAATGTAATGAGATGTACTTTAGGTAAATACTCTGCTGAAGATTTTGAATATACGCCCAATACCGATTTTAAAATACCATTGTATTGAAGTTTAGCTGCTTCAATCCTAAACGCATCAAAAATAATATGCTCACTTAATTCACCCGCTGTATCCGTACTGAAAAAATGTAAATCACTTCCGCTTAAAACCCAGAAACAGGCTGTTTCAATGCTTGTTAATTTCAGGCCAATTGCCGACAAAGCAACATTTTGTATGCCTTCACTTACAAGATGCTCAACCTTGGTAGCCGTTGATTCAGGAACAGATGCTGAAGTAAAAGCATCGATCGACTTTCCCTTCATCCATACGTTTAATTGAGAAAAATCTTCTGCTAATACAGCTTGTTTATAAACCTCATACTTGCCTCTTTCAACCTCTAAGTCGATGGCTGTAGCTACTGTTTTGTGTTTTTTATTCATATAAATCATAAAACACACGCCTGCAATGACTAAAACAATGGGGATTAAAAATAGTGGATTCATAACTTAATACAGTTAAACAGTAGTTGGTTGTACCTTCTTTTTCTTTGAGGGAAGTGATCCCCAAATTATCAAGGCTATTACAAGTATAAAAACTAGTTTTCCTCCTATTTTTTTCCAGAAAGACAAAGGACTTTCCGCTGTTTTTACATCAAAATTGTGTTCTTCCTTTAATATTGTAGCGATTTGATCGTCAATTTCAAAATATGTGTTATTTGAAATATCAGCCAACACAAATCGTCCATTCTCATTCCAAATAGACATTGTCAATGCACCATACTCCGTATTTAGATAAGCCAGGTTCACTTTTTGACCTACGATCTTTTGAATTTCAGAATCAGTAGGTAACTCTAGGGTTGTTTCTATTGTTTCACAAGGTAAACAAACTGGAATTTTTGCTTTTGCAGTTACCATATTCATGGTAAAAAACGTAAGCGCTGTAAGTAAAAATACTTTTTTTGTCATATTCATTTTTTTTAAATTATTTCCCTCCATTATTAGAGGATTTTCGACAGCGAAAGTATTATTTTTTAAATAAAAATAATATTGTTAAAAAAAATATTCTTAAATATTTTATAATTATATTGCAAAATGTTAAAAATACGCGTCTAAAAATTAAGAATAGATATTAAGCAAGCTCCAAAGGGCAATCAATTGAACTGAAAATGAATGATTATGAGGTTGTTTTTATTCGAAACGACCTATTTACTAGTTAATTGTACCGCTTAAAAAAAGCTTTAAGTGCTTCATAATAAACCTCAGGTGCTTCAAAAGGGGTATTATGTGATGCGTCTTTGATATAAATTAATTCTTTATCCTTTTCAGGAATATTTATAAGGGCGTTAAATATGGTTTTGCCTTGTTCAGTTCCGATTGCGTAATCATATTCTCCTTGAATAACTAAGGTTGGTGTGCTTATGCTGCTGAGCTCTTTTACAATATTTAAATTGTTATAAGCTTCCGTATTCATAAATACCTCATTTACGTATTCCAATCTTTCAATCGCTTTTTCGAGTAGTTCTGGGGTATATTTTACTCGGGCAAAAAAATCATCTCCCTGAAATAAGGCATCCTTTTTTTCTTTCAAAGCTGGATTGGCCCAATAAACATCGAAACCCAAATCTTTGGGAATTTCATATCGTATGGTATTCATATCTAAAAAGAAGTTTTTAAAACCACTTTTTTCAATTGCATCTAATTGCTCCAAAATTTCTTTATATCTCTTTCTTTTATGCTGATCCGTATCGCGTTTTAAAAGAGCTTGTGCTAATTTGCGTTCATGCGCTATTAAGGCAAAATTTCGTTGTGGACTATCTACAAATCCAGAGCTACTAATAAAGGAATTAATTTCATTTTGATGTTTAATTAAATACAAAAAACCATAAGTACCACCCCAAGAAGTGCCGAGTAGATTGATTTTTTTATTTGGATATTTGTTTTTAACGTAATCTACAACTAGAGCTAAATCAGCAACAAATTGATCCGTTGTAAGCTTTGATTTATCTGTAAAATTTTCCGATTTACCTCCTCCTCGTTGATCAAAATAGACAACTAAATACTCTTTTTCAAATACATCTCTATAGAATTCGTGGTCAATAGAAAACGCACCTGGTCCTCCATGAAGTACAATAATAATGGGCTTTTCAATATTGCCAACAACACGAGTATAAAGCTTGGATTGTTCAACAGGGATAAAGAATTCATCGTCAATTTGATTTTCATTTGATTTTTGTGCGTTACAAGAAGTTATTCCTGCAAAAAAAAAGACCATGAGAGTATAAAGTACTGTTTTCATGTATTTAGTCAGCGTTTTAAGTTCGTTTTCATTTTTGAAAAGAAGGCTATTCTATGCTCACCTATTCTGATTAAGAACCAAAATGGCGTTGAATCAAAGACCTATACTTTTTCGTTTTATATTCAATAATAGGTTTGTTTTTTCCATCAAACAGAATCAAGGCTGTTCTTTTCTTCAATTTTGTAATATCAATCAAGTAAGTTTTGTCTTTGAGTATAAATTTTAGCTGTTTGGCATCCGTTCTTCCTACCACTCGTTTATCCGTTGCGGGGCCATATTGGTTGTACAGCGAATTGGCTAGATTGGTATGCCTTTCATTGTCTCCTGTAACGTTTACATTTTCAACAAAGAAAATAGCTTGAGCAGGCGCTTTCAATGTTATGCCAAATGCTGTTTTTGTATCAGGGTTAACCACTTTAATATAACGAGAAGAACAGGAACTGATGACAAGGAACAGGACCAAAAAAAGGGGCAATCGATTTAAATTTTTCATTTATTTTTAATTAGGTATAGTTTTCTTAAATCATTGGAAAACAATTGATAGTGCAGACTTGAATGCGCATAGTATAAATAAGGCAAAAAATCAGATTGTCCGGCTCGGTATAGATTGCCCACAAGTTTATTGTTGATCTTAACTTGGTCATTCTTCCACGTATCACTCATACTTAATGCTTCCTTAATTTTTAAGGTATCTTGATCAATACGCACAGTTGTATATAAAAATCCCCGCCATAGGTCGTTCTCTTCCAATTTTATTTTTTGAAAATATTGGTATTGGATAGTTGGATTTTCATTAACTACCCACTCATACTTGTCCGTCGAATAGGATCGAAATAATTCGTTGCTCACCTTTTTTTGAATTCCACGATATGCTTTGGTATCATTAAAAAGAATATTCCACGTATTATCTTGCCAAAAGACCACTTTTTCAAAGATCTTATACGTTCCATCAGCTAAACTGTAATAATTCTCAGCAAAGAAAAAAGTAGCTTTTTTCTCTATATTTCCAATGAATTCAATCTGCTTTTGGCTATCAAAGTTGAAATCGGCATTGTGTATTTCAATTTTTCTCTTTAGCGTATCTCCATCTAAAGCCCAGGTTTTATAATAACTTTCCTCTAGATTGATTATATAGCCCTCAAAAAATAGTTCATCCTCCGTCGAAGATTTGTATAGAGCAAGTAAATTACCGTAGGTATCGAATTTATAGAATTCCTTTTTTAATCTTTGCTCCCTGTCTGCTCCTTCAAATTTGGCTTTAGTTAGAATTAAGTGTCGTTCAGGTGTTAGATACGGATTCAAAGGAACATCGCCTTCCATTAAGAGACTCATTTCTTTGTTTTTAAAATGCAATAGGGGCTCGTTTATCTCTTGATAATCCAAATACTGTTTTGGTAGCTTATTACTAGTAAATAAGTTTATAAAATAAAGATCCAAATTGGTACTTGCTATGCCCGTAATCGCAAGATAAATAGCAAGTCCACCGAAGAGCCATTTTAATTTTTTTATCGATTTAAAATAGATAAATAAGAAATAAAAAACAACACTTCCTATGAATAGACCTACAGCAACAAAAAAGTGAAAAAGCTCAGCATAGGCTCCTTTTAACAAAGCATTACCCAGAATAAAATAAACAACAGCAAGGATAAAAGCAAGTAAAAAGGATTTTGCGCTATGTTTTAAAATTTGTTTTTTTCTGCTCATTTACACTGTTTTAACTACTGTTATTTAAATAATTACGCACTATTTTTTTTAGTACTTATTTTTAACGATAAAAAAAGCATTGTAGGTTGTACAACGCTTTTTTTATCGTTAAATCGTATAGCTATAAACTAATTTATCTTCCAGTTATACCCTACACCTATAGCAACTGGTAGCAATTCGTTGTTCATCACCACGCGGTAATCCTCTTTAGCGGCATCGTAATTATCCATAAATTTTTTAGAACGAATAGGTACATAGAGTCCCGTGCTAATTTTATTGCCCTTTTTGCCTACGTAAATATCTAGATTGACACCGAAAGTAACACCATAAGAAACCATATCGTATTCAGAAATTCCGTCTACTTTAAGCACTCCGTTATACCCATACATAGCCATCGGATTAATAGACAAGCGCTCGCTCGCCCACAGTTTATAAGAAGCACCTACATTCCACCCTGCTGTTTCTAAATTGTAACCTAAACCAGCAAAAACGCCAAAATTTTCAACAGGCAAGTATTCAATTTTAGCCCCCATTCCACCGTAATCCAATCCCAGTCCCAATCCCATATAAACGTTATTAGGCTCTTTAGGGGTTTGAGTAGGTGTGTCTTGTGCGAAAGCTGTAGAAGTAGCAGCCATAAAAAGTAAACTAAAACTTAGTTTTTTAAAAAATAGATTCATAATAAAGTCCAATTGATTTTTAATCAAAGAATACGGTTTTCTGTTGCTTGACAGTCCTAGTTTTAGGGTCAATAGCAAGAGACAAAGTTAATAATTTTAACACACTGATAACATTTTTACTTCTTAAAATGTTAATGAAAAATTCCTGAAAAGTTAAGTCGTTTTTTTATAGGCCCTACGTCTTTAAAAACCAAGGTAGAGCGCTACGTGCAATCCAACTACTACAGACCCAGCTTACGTTTTGGATATGAAATAAAATCCATTTCTATTTGATTATACAAGCTTTTCCAATTCGTATTCCCAATTCGTATTCCCTATAACGATGCCGTTTATCGTTGGTTTTATTTTGCACGTTGATACGATAGTCATCGGAAAATCTCCCCAAAACGCTATTATCTTCAAATTGATACTCCATACTAACTTGTAAACGAGTACCTTGCTGCGATAAAGAAAAAGAAGTGGATGTTCTTTGCGCTACTATATCAGTAGAGCTAAATAAAACGATTAGCCCAACTAAGCTTCCTATGCTTTTTACAATCAATTTCATAAAGAACTATTCAATGTGTTAATTTTTTTAACAAAAATATTTTTTATATTTTTGTTAAAAATAAACACACCGAACCATGTTGTTGATTATATAACACTTAGCACCTACTAACTATGGATAACAGCATTGACAAATTGCGCGATATTTGGGACGATATTCCCGAAGGACTAACCGAACCCATCGATCTCTCGCAAGAGGAATTTATTAACCGCTACATGGATGTGTTTCACTTTGGAAATTATTTTTATTTAATCTTCAATACACTAAAGGCCGAAATCGAATACGTGAGCCCCTCTATTGAACATGTTTTAGGTTATACAGCTGAGGAGTTTTACCTGCCATTTGTTATAGATCGTATACACCCAGAAGATCTACCTTATTTTTATCATTATGAGCAAAGTGCAGTTCGCTTTTTTTCTGGTTTAACAAAGGATTTAGTTTTTAAATATAAATTTGCTTATGACTATCGTTTTAAAACAAAGAGTGGCGCAATAAAAAGAATACAACAACAAACAATTCCTCTTCTTTATTTTCCAGAAGGAGGTGTACGCACCTTAACGATCTTAACGGATATCTCCCACTTAAATGTTACGGGAATTCCCAAATTATCCTTTATCGGCATGCAAGGTGCCCCCTCTTATTACAATGTTCCTTTAACACAAGAGTTTACTACAGCAAATCGGTTATTTACTCCTAGAGAACGGGAGATATTGCGCTATATGGTACAAGGAAAAAAAAGTGAGGAGATAGCTACTCTTTTAGGTCGTAGTATCTTTACTATTCGGAATCACCGCAAAAATATTTTACTAAAATCAGGGTGTAAGAATTTGCAGGAATTACTAGTTAAATCAATTCGAGAAGGATGGGTATAACACCAATAACATTGCCTTTCCTCAAACGCTAAAAAAACAAAGGTTAAGTTAGTTACTAAATTGAAGGAGAACATGGCTTAGGTATCTAATTCTTTTCTCTACTTTTGACCTTTTTTAAAAACAAATCATGTTTAATCACCACACGATCCCCTATCGAATTATCCTTGTTACTTTTTTAATTAATCTGGTGCTTTTTGCACAAGAAAAAAAGCAGATGCAGCAAATAAAAATAGACTCGCTTACAACTATTCTGCAGAAACAAACCGCTCCTGATACCTTAACGGTAAACCATATGAATGAGTTAGCTATTCTTTTGTTAAGAGTATCTCAATTTGATCTAGCGATTAACTATGCTCAAAAATCAAAAAAAATATCGGAAAAGCTAAATTTTAAAAGCGGTGAAGCAAGAGCTTACAACATTATCGGAATCATCAATACATTTAAAGGCAATTATACAGAAGCAATAGAAAGTCACCACGCTGGTTTGGAGATAACTGAAGAGCTCGGAGACAAAAAAGGAATTGCAAATTCATACAATTATATAGGCATTATTTTTTTATATCAAGGAAACTATCCCCAAGCGCTGGAAAATCATTTCAAAGCTTTAAAAATATTTGAAGAAATCGAGTATAAAAAGGGAATTGTAAATTCGCTTAACAATATCGGTATTATTTATAAAAATCAAAAAAAATATCCCGAAGCATTGAAAAACTACTTCAAAACCTTGAAAATAGTTAAAGAAATTGATGATAAACAAGGGATTGGAATGACTTACAATAACATTGGGGTTGTTTATCACCTTCAAGGTAAATACCCCGAAGCATTAAAAAGTCACTTCGCAGCCTTGAAAATAAAAGAAGAACTAGAAAATAAACATGAAATTTCGGGTTCTTATAACAACATAGGTGTTATCTATAAAGAGCAAGGTAAGTACACTGAAGCACTGGAAAATTATTTTAAATTTTTAGAATTAGCAACAGAAATTGGTGATAAATATGGCATCGCACAAGCTCATAACAATATTGGGCTTGTTGAATTTGAATTAAATCGACCGAATTCTGCTAAAACTAACTACGAAAAATCCTTGACCCTTGCCAGAGAAATAGGAATGAATAGCCTACTTAGAGACCTGTATTACAATTTTACACTAGTAGACAGCACGCTGGGAAATTACAAAGATGCTTACCAAAACTACAAACACTATATCGTTTATCGCGACAGCCTGATCAACGAAGAAAAAGAAAAGAAAAGCCTAGAATTATCCATGGGCTATGAATTCGATAAAAAAGCAGCCGTTATCCAAGCCGAACTTAAAACAAAAAAATTACAGCGCAATGTAGCTTTTGCTGGATTTGGAGGGATGCTGATATTAACCACTTTAATTGTTTATTTTTTTAAGTTGAGAAATAAAAAATTGAAAGTTGAAAAGCAAAACCTAGAGTTGCAACGCAGAGAGGTAGAAATTATAAAGGAAAATGAACAGTTTAAAACTCGATTTTTGGCTAATATTTCACATGAATTCAGAACTCCACTCACTTTAATCAACGGGCATATCGAAGTATTGAAAGAGAACGGACGTCAGGAAGATTTTTCTCGTTTTAATGAAATTGAACAAAATGGAAAAAGACTTCTTACTTTAATCAATCAGTTGCTTGATCTCTCAAAAATGGAAAGTGGCCAATACAAGTTGGAATACAAAAATGCAAATGTGCTAAACGAAGTCAATATGTTGGTACAATCTTTTCATTCTTATGCTGAACAGCAAGGTATTTCACTCCTACTTCAGCAAACCGAAAATGCAAAAAAATTAGCAGCGTCTCCATTTGGCTATTCTTCGGAAGCTTTGACTATTATTATTGCCAATTTAGTATCCAATGCAATCAAATATACACCTTCGGGAGGAAGTATAACGGCTACTATAGATTATCTAGAAGGCAAAATGACTGTTACCCTTGCAGATACGGGAGAAGGTATTGCCCCGGAGCATTTGCCTAAAATTTTTGAACGCTTTTATCAAGTGGACGACCCCGGACAACGTACTTATGCTGGCTCGGGCATTGGATTGGCATTGGTCAAAGAATTAGTCACACTACACGGAGGTGATATTGTTCTAGAATCTCCCATCGAGGGCGGTTGTATTTTTACCTTTTGGATCATGAGCGCGCAAATAGAAAATATCGATCGCACAGACGATGTCGAATTAAATACGGACTTCCCGATTAGGCAAGAAGCAGAAGCTACAAACAAGGAAAAGGAACTGCAAAATGCAGAGCTTCCTTTACTTCTTATTATAGAAGACCAATCGGAATTGCGTTCTTTTATCGTGCAGAATCTAGGAAACGAATATCGTTATGAACAAGCCTCAAATGGTAAGGATGGTATAAAACTAGCAAAAGAAATACTACCTGATTTGATTATTAGCGATGTTATGATGCCCAATATAGGCGGATTTGAATTGTGTGAAACACTCAAAAACAATGTCGCTACTTCCCATATCCCGATTGTATTACTTACGGCAAAAGCCGAACAAAATGATAAACTGGTTGGTTTGGGAACTGGAGCTGACGATTATCTGACCAAACCCTTTTCCCTTCAAGAGCTCAAGCTCCGCGTGAAAAATATTTTGGCCTTTAAAGAATTGCTCCGCAAAAAGTTTAAAGGCAACACCCTCCCAACGGCCGAAGAAACGCCAGAATTAAACAGTCGAGATAGAAAATTTGTAGATGATGTGACAGCATTAGTAGAGAAAAACATTTCCAATTTACAGTTTGGAGTAAATATTCTCGCTGAGGGGGTATTCCTATCGGTCAGTCAGCTTACTCGAAAGCTTAAAACCATCACCGGAAAAACACCTGCAGAGTTTATCCGAAATATTCGACTGGAGAAGGCAATTGAACTATTGAAAAAAGGGGAAACTGTTGCTGATGTTGCTTGGGCCGTTGGTTTCGAAGATCCCGTTTACTTTAGTAAAGTATTCAAAAAACATTTCGGTTTTTCTCCTTCTTCAATCAAAAGATAAACCCATGATATAGTTTACCTATCATATCCCTTTTAAGCCTGTTAAGTATTTCTACTTGACAGGTTTTTTTTTGAGTCTACCTCTAAACTTTATCTACTTTTAAGTTGCTTTTACTAGTGTGATCTTCATTCATTCAGCATAAAAAGAAGCTAAAGAGGTTCTATTTTCGTCTTTTTATTCGGTGGAATAAAATAAACGATTTTACAGGATATTGTCGTTTGTGTGGAATATTATTAAAAATAAGAGCCGCAATAAACAAAATGATAACCCCAGTTAATACAGGTGAAAATACATAGGTATAGCCCAAGTTGGTTATACTACTACCCCCTGTTACAGCAATCAGCGCAGTTGCACCACCTGGTGGATGTAGGGATTTAGCCATTTGCATCCCAATAATAGATAAGGATACTGCTAAGGGAGCTGCAATCCAAATGTAGCTGCCTAGTAGTTTAAAAATGGTAACTCCAATCACAGCTGAAATAAGGTGACCAAAGAATAAATTTTTAGGTTGTGCCAACGGACTGCCAATGGCGCCATAAATCAAAACACAACTTGCTCCAAAAGAACCAATGAGCAAGGTTAGGTCGTATTGAGAAAATGCCTCGAAATGAAGATAACAAATCATTCCTAACCCAACAAATGAGCCGATAAAAGCCCAAAAATGCTCTTTAAAATCAACGAGTGTTTCTTTATACAACAAATAACGCGTTCTGCGGTATACTTTATTTTTTTTAATTGACATTTGCTCGATTGCTATAGAATGGCAAATATATTACATCTAGACTAGATAAGAGGGGGATTTTTATTTTATATCCTCCGCTGGTTTACTCGCTTTTTATCTATTGCTATAGAAGATTTGGTTGAGGCTTGCAGTATGCTAAAAAGAATTTAAATTTGCCTGTATATTTAGTAAATCTAATTTTAATCCCATGATGGAGTACCTCTTTTTTTATTTTGGACTTTCTTTTATGATCATGCATGAAATTGATGCCGTTCGCTGCAAAGAATGGGGAAAGAAGGTTTTGCCTTTCAAACTAAAATCTTAGTACGAAAAAGATTTTAAACCTAAATATGTACGTAGTTTGTGTCTTATCTGAATCAGATGTAAATCCGATCATAAGCCGATATCACGAACTGTTCAGAGATAAGATTGGATATTATTTTCGAATGCATAAAGCAAATGGTACTTAGTTCGATTTGAATAAATTACAATCTTGCTATTGATCATTTTCAAGATAGGACTGAATAAGATTTAGGGCATTGGATACCACATCGCTTAAGGCAACGATGTAATTTCCTTCTTTTGCAATAGAAATGGCATGTTTAATCGCTTCAATCTCCTTTGGAATTACTTGATAAGTGACTTGTTTATCTACGCTTGTTATCCCTATTAATAACAATTGTATTATCTCTTCTTCTGTTCTTCCGCGTAGATTAGTTTCTTGACGAATAATAATGTGATCAAACATTCGCGCAGCAATTTTACCACATTGAATGATATCTTCATCTCGTCGGTCTCCTACTCCTGCTATTATCCCAATTTTCCTAGAGGCTTCTATAAAAGTTAAATAGTCTTCAATAGCTAAGTATCCTGCAGGGTTATGAGCGAAATCAACCATGATTTTAAACTTTTTAAATTCAAAGACATTCATTCTTCCTGGGGTTTGCGTGACGCTAGGAAGAAAAGATTGTAGGGATATTCTGATATGTGCTAGTTCAAATCCATATACATAACTGGCTAAGGTAGCTGCCAAAACATTTTGCACCATAAATTTCGCCTTTCCTTGCATGGTAAGTGGAACATGACGCACTTTTTCAATTCGAATTTTCCAATTCTCTTTTTTAATGGTGATGTATCCATTTTCATAAACAGCAACTATTTCGCCTCTTTTCAGGCATGCCTCTATAATAGGGCTATTTTCATCTAGTGAAAAATAAGCAACTTGACAGTGTAATGTTGCTGAGATTTTCATACAATAAGGATCATCTGCATTTAAGATAGCCCAACCTTCACTTTTTACACTTTCAACAACAACCGCTTTTACTTTTGCCAAATCACTCAAGGTATGAATATCATCTAAATCTAAGTGATCTTCTTTTATATTTGTAATAATAGCAATATCGCAACTAGTAAACCCTAATCCTGCACGTAAAATTCCTCCTCTAGCAGTCTCTAATATAGCGAGTTCTACTGTTGGATCTCGCAGTACATACTGAGCACTAATTGGCCCCGTAGTATCTCCTTTTTCCATTAATTGATGATCGATGTATATTCCATCAGATGTTGTAAAACCTACTTTTAAACCATGCCCTTTAGCAATATGCGCCAGTAAGCGAGTTGTTGTTGTTTTTCCATTTGTTCCTGTCACTGCTAGTATAGGAATCCTAGATTCTTTTCCTTGAGGATACAACATATCCAATACAGGTGCTGCTACATTCCGTGGCATTCCTTCACTAGGAGCTAAATGCATTCTAAATCCGGGCGCTGCATTTACTTCTAAGATCATACCTCCATTTTCTTTTATTGGCGTGGTAAGATTAACAGCCATTATATCAATACCACAAATATCTAATCCGATGACTCTTGCAATCCTTTCTGCTAGTAACATGTTCTCCGGGTGGATTTGATCGGTTACATCTAGGGCTGTGCCTCCTGTACTTAAATTAGCCGTGGATTTTAAATCAACAATTACAGCATCCTCAACAATAGAATCCAATTGAAGTCCCCTTTTTGACAAAAGATTGAGCGTATCTCGATCGACTTCAATCTTAGTTAAAAGATTCTCATGCCCCTTTCCCCGCAAAGAATCTTTATTTGTTAGCTCTATGAGCTTTTCTATTGTACGAACTCCATCCCCAACAATATGAGCAGGAACCCTTTTGGATGCAGCCACAACTTTGTTGTTGATGACTAAAATCCTAAAATCATAGCCTGTAATGAATTGCTCTACGATGACCCTTTCACTGTATTGTTGTGCATGGATCAACCCTTGACTAGCCGAATCAAAATCTAGAATATTGATAGAGACACCTTTCCCCTGATTTCCATCAAGAGGCTTTAGCACTAGTGGATATCCGATTTTTTTGATAAGTTGTTTGAGTTGGTTTTGGTTGATGCAAACTCCTCCCTCTGCAACAGGTATAGCGGATTGTTTGAGCATCAACTTAGTCTTTTCTTTATCGCATGCTAAACCTACAGCGATGTGACTCGTTTTGCAAGTGATGGTCGCTTGAATGCGCATTTGATTCACTCCATAGCCCAATTGAATGAGCGATTGATTGTCCAATCGTGTCCAGGGAATATTTCTAATTTCGGCTTCTTTTACAATACTCAAAGTAGAAGGCCCTAGTGTAAAACGTTGATACATTTCCTTCATTTTTTGGATTGTTACATCCAAGTCATAAGGAACCCCATCTACTAGGGCTTGGCCAATTTCCACTGCTGCGCTAGCAGCGAATAGACCTGCATTTTCTTCTTCATAGTCAAACACAACATGATAGGTACCTGAAACGCTAGTTTCTCTCGTTCTACCGAATCCCGTTTGCATGCCTGCTAAAGACTGAATTTCAATGGCTATATGCTCTACTACATGCCCCATCCAAGTGCCTGTACTAACTCTACTAAAAAAGCCACCTGGAGTTCCTTCAGAACAACGGTGACTGTACAGTGAAGGCAATAGCGCTTGGAGTCGATCTGAGAACCCGTCAATTACATCTGTGGGACTTTGTTCTAATTCTTCTAAATTTAATCTCATTTGAATGAGTTTAACTCTTGTTTTACTCCAAATATTAGGGCCTCTTAAAACTGATGTTTTTTCTATAATCATAGTTCTTACTTTATTTTTATTAAGTTACCATTAAATAGGGACTACTGCTATTTTAATTAAAAATATTATTAATAAATTATGACAATTATTTAATGAAATAATGATTTAATTTGATTACATTACAAAATCAATAATTTTACTCATGAGTATTAAAGGAAAATTAATTATCATTGGTGGAGGAATAGATGTGGGAGATTCTATAGCGAATGAGAAAGAAATAAACAGGAGTTACTTTTGCAGTTGTGGTATTTTGAAAAATATTATAGAGGAATCGAAATACAAGGAAGAATCCCGAATTGAAATTATAACCACCGCCTCCAAAATACCAAAAGAAGTAAGTGAGATGTATATACGTGCTTTTAAACTTCTTGGAGCTAAAAACGTAGCTCATCTGCCTATCAATAGTAGATTAGAAGCTAATAATCCCGACAATTTACAACGGCTCACTCAAGCAAACGCTGTGCTAGTTACAGGAGGCGATCAATTGCGCTTAACTTCTGTAATAGGAGGAACTCCCTTTCAGCAAATGTTGTTGAATAAATATAACCAGGAAGAGTTTTTATATGCAGGGACCTCTGCAGGAGCTGCCGCAGTATCATCTAGTATGATTTATCAAGGAAATAGCTCAGATGCTTTATTAAAAGGTTTGGTAGAAATAAATAGTGGGTTAGGCCTGATTGATTCTGTCATTATTGATACTCATTTTATTCAACGAGGTAGAATCGGTCGATTGTTCCAAGTTGTTGTGGGAAATCCCATGAAAATAGGTATAGGTTTAGGCGAGGATACAGGTTTAATCATCACGGATAACAATGATACCATGATTGCCATTGGTTCTGGTAGCATTATCCTTGTCGATGGACGACAAATTACAGATACCAATCTAACGCAAATAGAGATTGGAAGCCCCATTTCCATTAGTAATATAATTACCCATGTTATGACTCAAAATGATATCTTTTACTTTAAAAAAAATAAAATAGTTATAAAGGATTCTCAATATAATAACGAATAAAAATAAGCACCATGAAATTAATTATACATGGGGGATTTTTTTCAGAATCCCATACCCATGACAAAACAAAAAGCCAAAAACAAGCAGCGCTAAAACGCATTGTTCACCAAGGTTTCCAATACTTAAAAAACCATACTTCGATTCAAACCGTTGCGTATGTTGTTCAGCTTTTAGAAGATGATCCTCTTTTTAATGCTGGGACAGGGTCTCAGATACAAGCGGATGGAAGGATTAGGATGAGTGCCGCACTAATGGATGGTAGTTCTTTAAAAATGGCAGGGGTTGTTAATATTGAACATGTAAAAAATCCAATTTTGGTAGCTGAGAAATTGATGTCTTATGAGGATAAGATACTTGGTGGAACCGGAGCTATTGAATTTGCTAGAACACATCATTTCCCTTTTTTTGACCCACAAACTAAAGAGCGAAAAGAGGAATATGATAAGAAAAAAGACAATAAGAATCACGCTACAACAAGAACAAGCACCGTAGGATGCGTTTGTATAGACAAGTTAGGTAAACTTGCAACGGCAACCTCTACTGGCGGTAAAGGATATGAAAGGCCAGGAAGAATCTCTGATTCTGCAACAGTAGCAGGGAATTATGCCAATGCGCATTGTGGCGTTAGTCTAACTGGTATTGGTGAGGATATTGTAAGCCTTGCCATGGCAGCAAAAATTGCAACACGAGTTAGTGATGGAATGACTTTGGCTCATGCTTTTGAAAAAAGCTTCCTGGAGTTGAAACAAATAGACGGATTAGCTGGAGCTATAGGAATTGATGACAAGGGAAATATACAGCATCAAGAATCACACCCCACCATGGTGTATGCTAGTTATGATGGAATTCTATTGGATATTTTCTAAATGAAGTTAGCAACCTCCACCCTCCTGATTAAGCCTACCTGAAGGGAGTAAAAAGAGAACGTGTAACATATCAAGCACTTGATCTATTACAGTCATTAAAAAACCACCTGACGACAAATATCAAGTGGTTTTAGAAAGAAGCAACAAATCATTAATAAAGTTGTAAAATTCAGTAAAGAACTTATCTTGTTAGCGTTTAATCTCTTATTTCAATAACGTTAAAGCCTAGTACGCATTCTTTTAGTTGTTTCGCTAATTGCTTTTTCTGTACAGGCTTGTGCTTTTGTATGACTTTCTATCGCTTTCTCAGGTAATCCATCTTCATAGTGTCTAGCAGCATCTAAATGGTATTTTACAGCTGATTCTAAATGACCAGCAGCTTCGCGATGACCTTTGATTTCCTTTTCAGAATTCAGAGCTACAGCTTTGTTTTTTTCCTCTTTTCTATCCATTTTTTTATGTGTTATCTTATAGCTTTATTACTACCCTACAAAGGTTGTATTTATTGATATAGAAAGTATTACACAATAAACATAATAGATTACATGATTCACACATCTTCCCTATTTATCCTTTTTTTATCTTTGAGCTTTTTAAAAAAGGTAGGTGTTAAACCAGTGACTTTTTTAAATTGAGCAGATAAATGGGCTACACTGCTGTAATTAAGTTTATACGAAATCTCAGATAAGTTTAACTCATCATAGATCAACAGTTCTTTTACACGTTCAATTTTGTGAACAATACCAAATTGCTCTATCGTAGTACCCGTTGCCTCGGAGAATATATTGGCGAGATAGGTATAATCATAATCTAGTTGCTTACTGATGTAGTCTGATTTTTTTATTTTTAAATTTTCAATATCTCCATACACCTGTTCTATGACTACTTTTTTAATCTTTTCAATTAAAATGGCTCTTTTACTCTCCATGAGCTCTAATCCTGTTTTAAGTAATGCGCTTTTTAGTTTTGAAAACTCCTCAGAAGTAAGTTCTTGTTTTATTTCAATTTCCCCAAGATCAACTGAGCCATAGGCAATTCCGAGTTTTTCTAACTCCATCTTCACTATCATTTTGCAACGAAAACTTACCATATATTTTATAAAAATATTCATACTTAAGGTAAAAGCTATTTGTTTAAAGGTAAACTAAATATCTAACTAATTGGCATTCAATTATAAGCTATAAAATAAGAAACTAACGATGCTAGGCTAAAAAGAGAAAGCTCAATAAAGAACTTTCTCTTTTAGCAAAACGCTGATTAGTTAAAACCCCTAGGTTGAGGTTTTGCGAAAAAAATGTTTGTGGTTTAGCCTTGTAAGTCATAAAATAAAACGAAGAGAAGGAATACTGAATAAAACTACCTTTTGGGCATTCAATATCAACGTCTGTTTCTTCCCTTCGCCTTACTTTATCCCCTCATTCAATTGTTTATTCTCTATTTTAGAATGAAACTTTACCGCCCTATTGGTGCTGTTTTGTGCTTTTGCACTACATGCATTAGCTTTATCGAGGTTGCCATTCTCAAAATGCCTTGCTGCATCAAAATGGTGTTTTACGGCTAATTCCAAATAACGAACCGCTTGGTTGTGGTTTAGTATCTCTTGCTCTAACACTTCCTGTTTGGAGGTGCTTGTGGCGGTTTGATTTTTTATGTCCATTTTACTTCATCGTTATACGTCAAATATCCCGCTTAATAGACTTGAAAGTGTTACATAATAATGGATATATATTATATAGTTCACACTTATCTATTTTTTATTTGCTGTAAATTCTCTTTTAGCGTTAATGATTGATAGGATTGAGACACAACTGTAATAAGAGAAAACACCAAATATTGAATCATTTAATTATAAATCAATGTTTTATACTAGTGAGACTAGAAGATTTGGTTGAGGCTTGCAGTATGCTAAAAAGGATTTAAATTTGCCTGTATATTTAGTAAATCTAATTTTAATCCCATGATGGAGTACCTCTTTTTTTATTTTGGACTTTCTTTTATGATCATGCATGAAATTGATGCCGTTCGCTGCAAAGAATGGCGAATATTTCCAGGACTTGCTTCTTTAGGTGATAAAGTAGGTTATATCCTCTTTATTTTTGCTCACTTGCCGTTGTTTGTCTTCGTTTTATGGCTGTTGAATCACAGTCAAAATCCACTGCCTTTTATCAAGGGATTTAGCATTTTTTGCATCGTTCATATCGGGCTTCACCTTTTGTTTTTAAAACATAAATACAATGAGTTTAAGGATTGGATTTCCTGGACCTTAATTATTGGTGCGGGTGTATCAGGTTTACTTCAATTGATTAGGATGGCGTAGCTATTCGTTCCTTCTTTTCCTTCTGCTTAGCATAGAAATAGTAATAAATGCTCACTTACAGGAGGAATACGCTTTTTATTTTTTAAGCAAGACCAGGAAGAGTATTAAAGTAAATCACAGCATTTATTCATTTTGTTAAAATATTCAAATATTCTTATTTTTAGTTCCTCATTCACAAAGTACGTGTGGTTTTTTTATTTAATTTTAGCTAGACCGTTTGCTAAATTGTTAATCGTAAAACTAAAAAAATGAAAGTAGATACCCACAAATTTGATAAGGTAGTAGAAACTTCTTCTACGTATGGACGCGTCAATCACGCGCCCAATGCCAATACAGAGCCTCCAATGAATACAGCTCAACGCTCCATGCCTTTTGCGGATGAACCTGGAAATTATCAACGAAATAGAGGACTTCCTACAAAGGATTACACCCAAAGCAAAGTGTATATTGTAGGAAGTGGAATTGCAGGTATGTCTGCTGCTTATTACTTTATTCGAGATGGACGTATTCCTGGGGCGAATATCACCTTTTTAGAACAGCAATCCATTGATGGTGGATCTTTAGATGGTGCTGGTACTGCGCAAGAAGGCTATATTATTCGCGGGGGTAGGGAAATGGATATGACCTATGAAAACCTATGGGATATCTTTCAAGATATCCCAGCTTTGGAACTCCCAAAACCCTATAGTGTATTGGATGAATATCGTTTGATTAACGACAATGATCCCAACTATTCTAAAGCTCGATTTATTCACCAGTTAGGGGAAGTGCAAGACTTTAGAAAATTTGGGCTGGCTAAAAAAGATCAAATGGCCCTGGTTAAACTCCTCTTGAAAAAGAAAGAGGAACTCGATGATATTGCGATAGAGCAATATTTTACTCCTTCTTTTCTTGAAAGTAATTTTTGGACCTTATGGCGAACGATGTTTGCCTTTGAAAATTGGCATAGTTTGTTAGAGTTTAAACTCTATATGCATCGCTTTTTACACGCCATCGACGGTTTAAAAGATCTATCGTCTCTCGTATTCCCACGTTATAATCAATATGATACTTTTGTCACTCCTCTTCGAAAACACTTGGTTGAATTAGGGGTGAAAATTCAATTGGATACACTTGTTGAAGATATCGAATTACACAGCAATACAACAGGAAAAGTGGTACAAAGTTTACTAGTTAAGCAAGGGGGAAAGGAAACGCGTATTCCGATCGATGAACAAGATTTTGTGGTGATTACCACAGGTTCTATGACGGAAGATACAGCATATGGAACGAATACAACGGTTCCTATATTAAAAGTAGATCCTACTACAAGCGGTAAGAGTCCGGGATGGACCTTGTGGAAGAACTTAGCGGCTAAATCACCTCTTTTTGGAAATCCAGAGAAATTCTGTTCCAATATTGAAAAATCCTCTTGGGAATCTGCTACGTTAACATGTAAACCTTCGCCTTTAATTGACAAGCTAAAAGAATATAGCGTTAATGATCCCTATTCAGGAAAAACGGTAACTGGAGGTATTATCACAATAACTGACTCCAAGTGGTTGATGAGTTTTACGTGTAATCGTCAACCCCACTTCCCTACTCAACCAGATGATATTCTTGTCCTTTGGGTTTATGCTTTATTTATGGATAAAGAAGGAAATTACGTAAAGAAAACCATGCCCGCTTGTACTGGAAATGAGATTCTAGCTGAGCTATGCTATCACTTTGGTATTGTGGATAAAATAGATCAGATCATTGAAAACACCATCGTAAGAACTGCTTATATGCCTTATATTACTTCGATGTTTATGCCACGTGCTCAGGGAGATCGCCCGCAAGTTGTACCCCAAGGTTGTCGCAATCTAGGATTAATTGGACAATTTGTAGAAACACCTAACGATGTTGTTTTTACGATGGAAAGTTCTGTGCGTACTGGAAGGCAAGCCGTATATCAATTGTTGAATCTAAACAAACAAGTACCTGATATTTTTCCGTTTCAATATGATATTCGCCACCTCCTAAAGGCAGCACATGCATTAAATGACGATCAGCCCATTGCTGGGGAAGCACTAGTGCGAAAATTTTTAAGGGGAACTTATTATGAACACATTTTACCCCCAGTTGAAAAAAATAAGGATGAACACGAGTCCTTTTTAGTTGAACAATACGAAAAAGCAAGAGATTGGTTTAAAAAGATACTCGGTTAAACGGATTTGAAAACATACGAAACACAGAATAAAAAGTTAAGAATGCCTAGACCTCTTTATTCTGCCGATACCGCTTATTTATTTTTTTAATTTACTTTCGTATAAGTCTATCCATTGTTGAGCGCTCATTTTTCGCATCAATGCTCCGATGAGGTCATATGGAATGTCCTCTAATTTTTTAAATCGAATACAACTCTTACCCATATCTAATTTTTGCTTGCTGTGTTTGGGATATTCGGTTACAAACCAATCCAATAAGTCTGGATCAGAATAAATGCCCATGTGGTAAAAATTAATGGAATTTTTTTGAGAGGCTAATCCAGCAAAAGGCAATGGTTCAATAGGTTTGCAGTGATACCCCGCAGGATAAATTTCGTGCGGCACTACATAACCTAAACCACCATAACTGATTGCTGGTTTAAATCCCTCTGGAAGATTATCTACAATCGTTTGGTGTAACTTGTTAAAAGCTTCAATGCGCGCTGAGGGGATATGAGATAAAATTTCTTCTACTGTATTTCCTACTGCTTTCATAGATGTCTAATGCTAATTGAGATGATGAGTTTTTTTTATTTTCTTCTAAATTCAACGTGAACTTCTGTTATGTTTTTATCCGGTTTCCCCAATTCGGGTTGATCAAACGCTTTTTTTTGACCTTGAAATTCAATCGCAAAGTCTGCGGTTAAAACTAATTTTTTAGCTGTTAGCTCAACAATTCTTGTGTTTTCTTCTCTTTCATTACTATAGATATGATCTCCTTTGATAAAATACGTTAGTTTCTGTTCTTCAGTTTCACAACCGTCTAGTCCATAATCAACGGATCTTGTAGTTAAAACATTACCTTTAAATTCGAATTCTCCTAAACCACATCCATCGTCAACAAGAATATCTTGATTAATAACTTGACGGTCACTATTCAGATAAAGTATTCTTGATTCTTGCCAAATTCCTTGAATATCTTGATTAAAGTTAGATGAACTATTGTCATCACTTGTACATCCTACTGAAGTTAACCCTAAGAGTGAAACTACAGCAAATAAAAAAAAATTTCTTTTCATTAAATAGCAATTGTATGTTAAATAAATATAGCAATTTTTAGGAAAAAAGCATAAAAAAAAAGGATGCCCTAATAGCATCCTCTTTCGTATTATCGTACATATTCAATATGAACCTCTTTTACATCTTCGTATGGGTCTACCCATTCTCCAAGTGCTTTAATTCCAGTAGTATAATCAGATCCCAAATACTCTCCTTCGATCACTAATTTTTTATTGGTTATTTCAATAATTCTAGCACTTTCTTTGGTTCCCTTAATATAAATTCGATCTCCTTTGATTGAAAATTCTTGTTGATCTTCATCTTTATCACATCCCTTTATTGTTTTAAAAAACGCTCTCACAAACATTGTTGAACCTTTAAATTCAATTTCATCAAAGCCACAACCCTCATCATAAGCATGTTCTTCGTCTATTACTTTCATATTTTTATCCAAGTAAATAATTCTAGATTCTTTCCAAACTCCTTGAATACTTTTGTCAAATTTTGATGAACCACTATCATCACTAGAACATCCCACTGTAGCCAATCCTAAAACTGCAACAACAGTTAATAAAAAAAATTTTCTCATATTTTGTTAGTAAATTAATTCGCGAATTTAAGATAATTTTATAATTAAAGTATAATTTTTTACAAAAATTCACTTTATTAAAAAAAAATGGATTCGTATTTTCTAAATACAGGACAAATATTATTGGTTTTTTAACAATATAAGGCATAAAAAAAGGGAAATGTGAACACATTCCCCTTTCTATTAGTCGATTAAATTTGGCTTATTTTCTGCTATATTCACTTCTAACATAGACCGTTCCATCGTTGAATTCTTCAAACTGATCTTTAGCTTCAATAACTAATTTAGTCTTAGAAATCTCGAGGATTTGAGATTTAATAGATAATTTTTCTCCTTCTTCTTCAAGTTCAACCGTAATTGTATTTCCAGAAATAGAGTAGATATTAGTCTCTATTTCAGTTATACAATCCTTAGTAAAGAAATCCTTATAACTATATCTAAAATTAACTTCTTTCGTTTTGAACTCTACTTCATCTGGTCCACAATCCTCATTTTTAGCTAGTTCTTCATCGATCACGTTTTTATCTTTATCCAAATACGTAATCTTAACTTCTTTCCATTCTCCTAAAATATCACTTTTGTATGAACTAGATGAATTATCATCACTAGAACAAGCAATTGTTCCAAAAGCAAATACAGCTAATGCTGCGATTGAGAAAAACTTTTTCATAAAATTATATTTAAAATTAGCGCAAAATTATGAAAATAACTCAATTAAGCAATGATAAAAACAGCGTATTGCTTTTTATTTTTCTTAAATACAATATCTTTAAGCTTCTTTTTATTATTTTCTCTTGTAAACCCGTTATATAAAGCCTTCATCCTTTAACTTATACTCCCTTCGCTAGAATTTCACTTTTGTATTTACTTGATGATTTTTCTATTTACAAAAAGCAGGAAGGATAAAAATTTATTCTTGAGCTATCTGTTTTTTGGTGTGTTTGGTTTGTACGTAGGTGATTCCCTCTTGTGATTCATCTCCCGTATTCGCATATTCCAAAACTAATGTAGATTCATCTACCTGGATAATCTTATTTTTGATTAGCTCTATCTCTTCTTCATTTTTAATTTGAACAAGTATCGTTCTATCTGTTAATGTAAATCGATTTTCAATCAGCTCGACGTGACAATTCGCATCTTTAACTGATCTAAAAGGCATTTTTACTATCATTTTATTTTCTTTAAACTCAACTTCATCAAAACCACATCCCTCATTATCACTAGCTTTTTCAGTTGAAACGACCCTTCTGTTTTCATCTAAGTACAATGTTTCAACTTCTATCCATTCACCTTGAATTTCTTTTTTATATTGCTTAGAAGAACTAGAATCATCACTTGAGCAACTAACTGTACTCAACCCTAATGCAACTAGTGCTACCGCTAGTATTTTTTTTCTCATCGTTAAAAAAATTAGTGTTTTAAAATTGTTTTTCATTGATTATAAAAGGCTAAACAGCACTTTTTATTTCTATTTTGTTTTTTTATAAACCTAATCCATAGCGCAGTTGAATGCCAAAGTTGTAATTTTTGAAAACCGCAGAAGAACGTTGCTGAATACTGTTGTATTCAATGGGTTCTAAGGGATCTGCTGTATAACCTAACAAATGCTCTTTTGGTTGACTAACCGTTGGTTTTTGGTTGTTTAATCCCAGGTCAAAATAAGCACCAACATAGAGATGTTGATTTTCTTTTAAACTGTGTCGTACACCAACTTCTGCAATCCAAGACCAACGATCTTTGAGATCTAAATCGGGTTGGTATTCTTTGCTTTCGTAAGAACCAAAACCAGCAAATGTAGGCTTGTCTAAAATTAGATTATATTGTGGAAAATGGCCTTCTGTTTTAAAGTCATTCCACGAAAGTGTAGTTTTACTACTCATAACTAAAGAAAATTGTATCCCAGTGCGGGCGTACAAAGCCGTCTCTCCTTCTCCTATATATTGAACAGTTAAGGGAATATGGATCTGATTTACTTTCCATTCTTCTTTGTAGCTTTTCCCTGAATATACAAAAATGAAATTCTCTTGTTCTGAATCCACTTGAGGATTTTTACCACTCAAATTTGAGGCATTAAAATCTATCGTTTGCATGGCATACTGTAAGCCTATTCCAGCACTCCATTTTCGGTGTAAGAAATAGTCATACTGTAAACCTAAGGCCGTATTGAACTTCAAATCACTTGAAAACTGTTCTGGTAAACTACCATAGGCTTTCATTAATCCCGCTTTAGCATTTACGCCAACTTCGTGTTTATTAAAATAATAACGGCTGTATTGTGCTTGTGCTTGGTAAGAACCTGCAATGAGCAAGCCAAAAATCAAAAGGATGTTGTGTTTTTTCATCTTTTATGTTTTATAAACTTACTTTCAAGTGTAGGGTTCTAGAATTAAAACCCTACAATATTGAAAGTAATATAATTAATCTCTAACAATGAATTGGACGCTTTGTTCTCCTTTTATCATTTTCAACACTAAGAAATAAGATCCAGATGCAACTGTTGTAGGAATAGCAATATTTGAATTGCCAAGTTGTACTTCTCCTTTTTGGATCAGCTGCCCTTTAACATCGTAAATCACATAACCTACTGTTTCTTGATTTGGTTGATCTAAACGAACATGTAAAAGCTGATTCTTCTTCACTGGGTTTGGATAAACACTCAATTCACTCTTTGTTGGTGCTTCAATATAAATTGGACAGCTAATTATTTTTTTACCGTCACTTAAAGTCAACGCTACGTGATAAGTAGCACCTACTTCTAAGACGCTGCCATAAGCATCTCCTGCGGAATAAGCCTGCCCCGTTCCTATTGATTCTCCATTTTTAAACCATTCATAAGCAGTAAATACATAACCTCCATTGGTTTGTTTGTTGTTGTTTACCAATAATACGTTGTTGTATTTTTGATATACAATCTTATCTGTAGGCATGTGTTTATCAATAATCACTTTGTAGGTTTCTGTTGTCCCATGTGGGGATTTAACGGTAATTAGTTGTACATATTGACCATAGTTAGGTACCGCTACAACAATGTGTTTTGCAGGAGTTACGATTGTTCCTTCTGACGTTTTCACCTCGATGGTTACGCTATTTTGTTTTGAGTCGCAACCTACAACAACATAAACTTCTTTTTCTATTTTGCCATACGACACCCCATCTACAATTAAATCGAGAATATCTACATTTTTGCTAACTACTTCTATGGTACGACTAACAGGCATTGCAGCATTGTAATTTTCATTGCCTTCTTGACGTGCAGTAATTGTTACAAAACCTGAACGCAAGAACGTCACTTGTCCATTTGCACTAACAGTGGCTATTTCGCGATCTTCAGCGTAATCGATACTGAACGAAACTGGTAAAGATGAACTAGCTGTTGCATGTAGTTGTAAAGTTGGTGTATCCTCAAGTACTACTGGTGTAGGAGCATTAAAATCAATCGTTTGATCTGCTTGTACAATAGTTAATACCGCACTTAATGTGAGTGGTTCATAATTTGTTCCTCCCGTTACACGTGCAGTAACAGTATAGGTGCCCACATTGATTTTATCGTTGTTTGTGTAGGTAATTACTGCACCTTCAGGCACATTGCCCACTACAGCTAACGACTTAGTTGTTCCGTCATAAATAAATGTACGTGATGGTAAAGACAAGCCTGTAATTGCTCCACTAACAATTTCAAAATCAGCAGGAACAAATGTGTCAATCAGGTAATTTGTTCTTGCGGCTAAGGTTCCTTGCCCAATTGGATAAAGTCCTAATGCTTCCCCTGGTTGACGAACTAAACGACCGGACATAACTTGTTCCGTTTGATCTCCGCGTTGTAATCCTTCAACTGTATAGGTTAACAATGGATCTGCTTGACCAAATGATTTACCTTGATTTTCATTTACGCGAACGGTAATTAATGCTGGTTTAATTTCAAATTTACTCTCATTTATGATAACAAGATTATAATTAGCAGAAGTAGTGCTTAAACTACGCGCCTCATAAGAATATAAACCTACATTTTCACCTGCTGTTCGCTGAAGTGTACCGCGAAGTATGGTTTCACTTGTATCGCTGTACTTGAATCCTGTCACGGTAAATGTAAATACAGGATCTAGAGCGCCATATGTTTTTGACATCCCCACAGTAGGATTGATTGTTAATGGTGCAGGGTTAATTGTTAACACACTTGAGTGATAGACCAACATATAATTGGCATTCATCAAATGTAAACTTCCTTGGTTAATCATATAGTTGCCTACATTCTCTCCCGTAACACGTGCTAAAGTTCCTGCTAAAACATCGGTATCATTATTTTTCAATCCTGTTACTGTATAAGTCAAAACTGGATCTTCGTCTCCATATACCTTTGTCAATGCATTCGCTCTTACATTCAATGTAGCCTTTGTAATCTCAAAAGTAGATCCAATAAAGGTGATGTCATAATTAGGTCCAGCATATAAATTTGCTTGAGTAATTGGATATTCACCCAGGTTTTCCCCTGCATCTCTACTGATGCCATTGAGTAAAATACGCGCATCATCATTATATTGCAACCCGTCAACAGTATAGGTTAAAACAGGATCTGCATCTCCGTATTCTTTGTATTGATCTGCGTCTGCAGTAACCGTTAACATGGCTTTATTTACTGTTAAATTGAAGAATACATCGTCAGCTGGTAAATACTGTGAATTTCCTTCTTGACTCGCTTTAATTCGAGTTGTTCCAGCACCTTTAATAACAAATCGTCCATTTTCAAAAACAGCGATATCTTCATTATCGATTTCAAAAGAAACCGGTAATCCACTATCAGATGTTCCGTGAACAAAAGGCTCATCTCCGTAATCTTTCGCAAGATCAGTAGCGGTAATGATTTGATTATCTGTAGCTTCTTGTGTCATGAATATAACAGGACCATACCACATTCCACAAGGAACTCCCTGAATATAAACATCATAAACTGTATATGCATGTAAACTCCTGAATGTATATGGATTTTCAATATTTTCAACCACAGTTCCTGTTCCGCGTTCAAAACCAGTTAATCCATACTCTATATTAAATAGAGTAGCATCAGAAATGATGTTTAGTGTTGGTCCATCAGTTGCTGTCACATCGACAATTGCATCCGCAATGACTTGAGCAGGTATAACCGTGATGGCAACTTCCTCTCTTGCTGACTTACATTTTACTTCAAAAACCCAGTTGTAATACCCCATATAATATGCCGAGTCATAGCCATTACCTGTAATAGAGGCTACTCGCGAAGTATACGGATAGGATGCTCTACTTGTATTTCTTCGAATTCCACCTGACGGTAAACTATTTGTTATTTTATACGTACCTGGTGCTAATTGAAGGTTAATCGGAAGTTCCTGTTTTGTCGTTCCTCCAGTTCCTACTGTAGTATAATTGATTGTTCCAACCGTTGCAGAACCTGTTGCCCCAGTTTGTTTAAACACCATACTACCACTTACTCCGTTTGTATAAGGGTAAATATCAATGGTCTTTAGCGTTGTCGCTTCTAAAATTGTAAAGTTTACTTCCCAAGTGCTAGTCGTCCAAGCATCTTGACCTGTACCTACAGCTGCCGCATTTAATGGACCCGTACTAACATCTGATGCTGTAGTAGAAGTTACATCATACCAAAGGGAAGTGCTTGCAGCAATAGTCGTTGTATAAGTATTACCTACGTGGATTGGGGTAGTTGAAGTACTTGAATTATACCAATTCACAATTCCTTGCGTAGCTACTTCTAAGGTAACATCGCGTGTACCACAAAAAGTTAGGTCTTCCTCATTTGTTACAAATTCATAATCGGGAAAATTACACAAAGTTCTAAATACTTTTGGCGAACTCCAATCACTTTGCTCTGTAGGTGAACATACAGTTTGTACATAAACGGTGTACGCTGTTTCATTATTTAAACCTGTTAATAGTAAAAACAAATCAGTCGTTGTAAACGTATTGACCAAACCAGTGGCTTCTCCAGGTACACCCGAAGTGCGCAATTCTACTTTGTATTGTACATTCGTTGTATTACCAACTAAAGGTAGTCCCCATGTTAATTTAGCTGTTGTTTTACCTATTTGAGTTACTTCTAAATTGGATGGGAAATAACAAGAAGGCGGTGGTAAAATTTCAACTGCGTAATCTTCGATTTCCGAATAACTAGACGTTGCCGAACAGGGATTTAAATCTGCCCCATTTTTCGCATGATGATATTGCACGCGCAAACGATAAATACCCGGTGTAGTGGTGATAGGTACGGTAAATGCTGGAAAGTTAACCGTAGAGTTCGCACTAATCGTATTCGCAATTACAGCTACTTTTTCATTCGCATCAAATACTACATTTTGATTGTAATCAATCCAAATCGCAGCCCCATGTGTACCACTTCCTGATCCACTTGTCAAAGAAGCTACATAAGAACTCCCCGGTTGCAATTGCGCTGGAGCAACTGTATTGGCATAGTTTATATATCCACTTATTCCTTCAGAAGTGGCAGAGTTATTATTTAAGTTACTAAGTTTAAAATTGCGAATCTCATCTGAATTATTAGATGAACCCGTTGGAATACAATAAGCTATTGTATTAAATCTAAATGGACCTACCCAGGTACTTACTCCATCAGTTCCACCACAATCTTGACGCACAAAGTAATCATACGCCGTATCAATGGTTAGTCCTGAAAGTGTACCTTGATTAGCAAATCCCGTAACTAAAGTACCTGCTGTTGCTACATCAAATCCTCTAGGTCCCCATTTGATATCAAAAGTTGTTCCTGAACTTGTCCAATTCAAATCCGCACTTGTAGCCGTTTCATTTGAAACTCCTAAAGCAGAAGGTCTCTCACACGTACCTACTGGTAAAATTTGAACCGCATAATCCTCTATCTCAGCATTTGCAGATGAAGCATTACATGGATCTAAATCTGCTCCTGCTTTGTTGTGTTGATACTGTACTCTCAATCGATAAATACCCGGTTGTACCGTAGCTGGTACTGTAAACTCAGGAAAACTAACGGTCGCATTCGCAGTAATGGTATTTCCAATTACCGCTACTTTTTCATTTGCATCGAATACTAAATTAGTATTGTAATCAATCCAGATGGCCGCACCGTGATTTCCACTTCCTGTACCAGCAGTTAAGAAAGCCGTATAAGAAGCTCCAGCTTCTAATTGTGCCGGAGCAACCGTTGCAGCATAATCTTTATATCCAGCCACACCATCACTTGGATTTGAGTTATTACTCAAATTACTCAAGGTAAAGTTTCTAATCTCATCCGCATTATTCCCTGAACCTGTAGGAATACAATAGCCCGTTCTAAATGCATAGGGTCCCACCCAAACGGTTACACCATCTGCACCACAATCACGACGTACATAATAATCGTAGTTGGTATCCCCTGTTAATCCAGTCAACGTTCCACCATTGGCAAACCCACTGACTAACGTTCCTGCCGTTTCAACAGCAAAACCGCTAGCTCCCCATTTGATATCAAAGGTTGTTCCTAAACTTGTCCAAGATAAATCAGCGCTTACAAATGTCATATTATCTGCTTGTAATACACTTGGTAAAGGACAAGCTGGTGGCGGTAAAATTTGAATGGCATAATCTTCTGTTTCTGAATAACTTGAAGTTGCCGTACATGGATTCAAATCCTCTCCTTTTTTCCCGCTGTGGTATTGAACTCTCAAGCGATAAAGACCTGGAACTAGTGTTTCAGGTATGATGAAACTTGGAAAACTAACTGTTGCATTAGCAGTAATGGTAGTGCCAATAACCGTTACTTTTTCGTTAGCATCAAATATACCATTTTGATTATAGTCTATCCAAATAGCAGCCCCATGCGTACCACTTCCCGATCCACTGGTCAAAGAAGCAACATGAGCAACTCCTGCTTGCAACTGTGCAGGAGCCACTGTTCCGGAATAATCCTTATATCCACTTACACCATCTGAAGCGGTAGAACTATTATTTAAATTACCCAAAGTGAAATTTCTAATTTCATCTGAGTTATTCGATGATCCAGTAGGAATACAATATAAGGTAGTATTAAATCTAAATGGACCTACCCAGGTACTTACTCCATTAGTTCCACCACAATTTTGGCGTACATAATAAGCGTAATATGTACCAGGTGTTAATCCTGATAATGTACCTCCATTCGTAAAACCTGTAACTAAAGTACCTGCTGTTTCTACGTCAAATCCACTTGGTCCCCATTTGATATCAAATGAAGTTCCTGAACTAGTCCAATTTAGCACAGCACTTGTAACAGTTTCGTTCGTCACTCCTAAAGCAGAAGGTCTTGCACACGTACCTGCAGGTAAAATTTGAACCGCATAATCCTCTATCTCAGCATTTGCAGATGAAGCATTACATGGATCTAAATCTGCTCCTGCTTTGTTGTGTTGATACTGTACTCTCAATCGATAAATACCCGGTTGTACCGTAGCTGGTACTGTAAACTCAGGAAAACTAACGGTCGCATTTGCAGTAATGGTATTTCCAATTACCGCTACTTTTTCATTTGCATCGAATACTAAATTAGTATTGTAATCAATCCAGATGGCTGCACCGTGACTTCCACTTCCTGTACCAGCAGTTAAGAAAGCCGTATAAGAAGCTCCTGCTTCTAACTGTGCCGGAGCAACCGTTGCAGCATAATCTTTATATCCAGCCACACCATCACTTGGATTTGAGTTATTACTTAAATTACTCAAGGTAAAGTTTCTAATCTCATCCGCATTATTCCCTGAACCTGTAGGAATACAATAGCCCGTTCTAAATGCATAGGGTCCCACCCAAACGGTTACACCATCTGCACCACAATCACGACGTACATAATAATCGTAGTTGGTATCCCCTGTTAATCCAGTCAACGTTCCACCATTGGCAAACCCACTGACTAAAGTTCCTGCCGTTTCAACAGCAAAACCGCTAGCTCCCCATTTGATATCAAAGGTTGTTCCCAAGCTAGCCCAAGCTAAATCCGCACTTTGAAACGTCAAATTAGTTGCAGTTAATAAACTAGGTAGCGCACAAGCTGGCGGTGGAAGAATTTGCACTGCATAATCTTCTGTTTCCGCATATTGACTCGATGCTAAACAAGAATTTAAATCTGCTCCTGATTTATTATGTTGATACTGTACTCTCAAGCGATATATTCCTGGAGGCATTGTTTCAGGAATTGTAAATGATGGAAAATTAACCGTTGCGTTTGCACCAATTGTATTTCCTATTATAGCTACCTTTTCATCTGTATCAAATAGTAGATTATTGTTGTAATCAATCCAAATAGCAGCTCCATGAGTTCCAGTTCCAGATCCACTCGTCAAAGAAGCAACGTGAGTAACTCCTGCTTGCAACTGTGCTGGTGCAACTGTAGCCGAATAATCCTTATATCCATTTACACCATCTGAAGCGGTAGAACTATTATTTAAATTACCCAAGGTGAAATTTCTAATTTCATCTGAGTTATTCGATGCTCCAGTAGGAATACAATAACCCGTTCTAAATTGGAAAGGCCCTGCCCAAGTACTTACTCCATCTGTAGCACCGCAATCACGGCGTACGTAATAATCGTAATTCGTATCTGCTGTTAAATTAGATAGTGTACCTCCATTGGCAAATCCAGTCACTAAAGTTCCTGCCGAAGCAACGTTGAACCCTCTAGCCCCCCATTTAATATCAAAAGTTGTACCTGAACTAAGCCAAGTTAAATTGACAGTAGTAGCAGTTAGATTTTCAATACCCAACTGAGTGGGTGGAAAACATGTCGGGGTAATCTCTCCTGATAAAGCAAAAATATTTAAAAACCCACTAGTTGAACTTGTCTTAACAATATCTACTTTTTGGACTATTTTGTTTTGATTGGCTACATCTATAGCAATAGCAACCTGGAACAATTTAGGATTTGTAGTATTGTTATCTGGATTTTCTGATCCAGTACGCGGTACTCTCCCAATTCCTCGAATGGCAACAGGAGGTGTTCCAGTTTGATACCAATCGGGTACCGATTGTGAGGTAAACGTTTGCGTTGTTGTGTCCGTAAACGTAATGGTTCCCGTAAACGAAGAAGTTGCGCTACCTGAAGTTACTAAAACATATAGTTTACTCAAATTAGGCGCAGCTTGAACAGCCAAAGAGCCCGTTCCGTTATTGGCATTAATTTTTAATGCATTATTCTGGTTGTAAGCAGCCAGTTGAAACGTCAATCCAGGGGTTTCTGTTGCAATGGTGGTAATCAATCCATTAGCGGGTAGACCCACTGTCGCGCCTGGGTAATTAATACTCATAAACGCATTGTTAGCACCACCGCTTGTTGCATCAACGGCTGCGGTACTATGGGTAGACGCCGGTCTATCCTCTGCAATAACATCTTCATTAAATCCAGATGTAACAACTAAAGGCGTATAATTTTGTCCTCTAGTGAATTGTCCAGATAATAACATGAAGATTAAAAAGAACTGTAAAAGTAGTTTTTTATTCATAATCATTTGTTTGGTTCGTTCGTTCGGTTCGTTTAATCAAATAATGGGTTTCATCCTGTTGTGTTATTGATACCCTTTGTTAATAATGTTAAATAATTCTTACAGTATTCAGCAAATTAAGCCCTTATATTGTCGTTCTTATTTTGTTTTATTCTATCATAGTTGCCAATATAGTAATTATAATAAAATTACATCATTATTTATGCAAATATTTAAAATAAACAACAAAATGAATTTAATAAAAAAAATAACAAGTAGCACTTATGTTAATAAAAATAAAAATAGCTTCTTGTAGCATAATGGAGGTCCTTTAAAAACTGCGTTTTGTCCATCATCTACAGCTTTTGTTTACTAATTCCCCCTCCTTTTTTAATTTACATTTGCAAGAAAAAACAATGATATCAAATAGCGTTAGAAGAATGTTAGACTTTTTAGGTATAGCGCCGATAAAAGTACCTCCAGCAGAAGTAGTCGATGTTGATATCCTATCCCCTTCTGTTAAAAAAATCAGACTTAAAGGCCCGTTTGAAAAACTACATTGTGACAGCGGCTCTTATGTTAGTTTTAAACTGAATCATGTACAGATTAGGACGTATACGGTAGCGACATTAGATAAAGAAAAAGGCTATTTGGAATTTATTGTTTACGGGCACAAATACAAGGGCAGTGGACAAGTATTTATGAATCAACTGAGCATCGGTGATAAAATAAGTATGAATAGTTTACGCGCCAATAGCAATTATTTAGATTTACCTTCCACTGCCTTTGTTTTTTTTGGCGATGAAACCTCTTTGGGCCTAGGACTATCGTTATTGCAAAAATGGAAAAAAAGGAATGTTACCTTTCTCTTTCTTTTTGAGTTAGATGAAGAAAATAAAGCACTCCCCGAAAAACTCGGATTTGAGCATGCCGTGATTTATCCTAAAAACAAAGTATTTCGAAATGAAAAAATAATTGGAGCACTTGAGCCTATTGAATCGATGCAGTGGAAAGATGCTGTTTTTCTATTGACAGGTAATGCAAAATCCATACAGATTTTTAGAAAAGTAATTAAAGATAAAACAACGAGTAAAGTCTATACCCGTGGTTATTGGATTGAAGGCATCGAAGGTCTATAAAAAAGGTAGCAAGGAGTATTCTCCTTGCTACCTGTATTTATTGTGCTAATACCATTTTTAAGATGGGATATGCTTTTCCCTGGCCATCTAGCTCAGTTCTACTTTCTATTTTGAATCCAAGGTGCTCATAAAAACCAACTGCTTGCTCATTTTGTTCATTAACATCTACTTGATTGGCTCCCTTTTGCTCTATGGCGTATTCAAGGAGTTTTTTACCAATGCCCTTTCCTCGGATTGTAGCTGCGATAAACAACATTTCGATTGTGTTGTCTGCTAAACCCAGAAAACCAACTAAAATTCCATTCTCTTCATATCCCCAAAGAGAAACAAAGGAAAAATAAGTCGGTAGATTCTCTTTGTAATAAGCAAAGTCCTCTGCTTTCAGAAAATCATGTGTAGCCAAAACAGCACTTTCCCAAATGGCTAATAAACCAGGATAGTCCGCAGTTTCAATTTGTCTTATCATATCTATTTTATGTTAGAAGTGCAAAGTTAGGTACTTATCCACCTAAAATACGGAGCTTAGGTAAAAAATGCGCTTACCAACAATAGATAAAAAGGTTTAAACAAAGAACAAAAGGCACAAAAATGAATCGAGCGATCCATAAGTAGGTATCGCTCGATTCGGGTAATGATAAGAAAAATTAACCCAGTGCCACTTGTGATGTGGTTGCATAATCCTTAGTAAATACACAGTTGGTTGTTGAATACACAGAGAACATACATTTGTTACAATGGATGCACAATCCTGTTTTATAGGGATGGGTTCTCATTTTTTGGATGATATCAGGTTCACGCAATAGTGCCCTTCCCATCGCAACTAAAGAGAATCCTTCCTGTTTCGCTATTGCAATATGCTCAAAGTTATTGATTCCCCCGAGCAAAATTAATTTAGCCTTTTTAACTACAGTTTGAAACTGACGAGCGGATTCGAGCATATAGAGGTCTTTATATGGATATTCACCTAAAATTTTTCTTCCGAACCACTTGACCCCTAGCTTCATAATTCCTTTTTGCGTAGCGGCCATTCCGTCAATATCTGTTTCGCCTCTAAATAAGTACATTTGATTGGAAACAGAAGACCCCATCGTTAATTCAAACGCGTCAACTGCACCTGTTTCATCTAATATTCTAGCCGTTTCCGTAGATTCATCCAACCATATGGATCCTTTAATGCCATCATCCATAGAGAGTTTCACTATAATAGCCAACCGGTCTTGAATACGTTCTTTTACTGCTAATAAAATCTCCTTGGCAAATCGGGTTCTATTTGTAATTGATCCTCCGTATTGGTCGGTTCTTTTATTCAACCAGGGACTGAAAAATGAAGAGACGAGATACAAGTGACCAAAATGGAGTTCAATCGCGTCAAAGCCTGCTTCCACAGCTACTTCTGCCGCATCCGCAAATTGCACTTTAATTTGTTCTATTTCTTTTAGTGTAATAGCCCTACAGGTTTGCAAACTCGTCAAATTAAAAAAACGCGAAGGAGCAATAGGCCGCACACCTGTAATTTTCTTTGTTGCAACAGGTCCTGCATGTCCTAATTGTGCAGAGGCTTTTCCTCCTGCTTCATGCATCGCCTCAGTGAATTTTTTCAATCCGCCCATATTCTCCTTCACCATCAAAATCTCACCTGGGGCAGCAAATCCCTCTTTAGAAATTGCACAATAAGCTAAGGTAGTCATCCCAATTCCACCTTCGATAAATCCGCGGTGGAAGTCAATTAAAGCTTGTGTTACTTTTCCCTCCGGACTTCGCCCTTCACTTGTTGCAGCTTTAATGATCGGATTTCGCAATACAATTGGCCCCAACTGAACGGGTTGAAAAATAGTTTCTACGGTTAAATTATTATCTTTTCTATCCATCATTTTACTTATTTGTTCAACTTAATTGCTATAGCAATACCCAAAACTCAAACTTGTATAGTAAAGATAATCAATAACTTATTCTAACCCCATAGGAAAATCACGCCTATTGTTGTTAAAAACACCTATAGATGTGAATCTCTGTATTCTTTTGGTGACATTCCTTCAATTAGCTTGAAAGATCTAGAAAAAGAAGACAAGGAATCATAGGACAATGCATAGGCTATTTCAGTAATATCTAGATCACTCGTAGCTAAAAGAGACTTAGCCTGATTCATGCGCAATTCAACCAAAATTTCTTTCGCTGTTTTGCCGGTTATACTCTTTAATGTTTCAGAAAGATATTTAACCGATACAGCCAATTGATCGGCATAAAAATCAAGTTTAGTTTCATTTTTATAAGCGTCTCTTGCCAAAATCATAAACTGTAAAGCAAGGTATTCTGCACGGTTGTAGTTTTGAAAAGAAGTCTTGTCTTGCTTACTGCCGATATCGATTAACTCTAAAACTAATTCGGTAAAAGTCAAGTTAAACAAATGATCCGCAAATAAATGATGTCCGAAAGCCTCTTCTCTGCGTTTTAGCTTTCGAATTAGTTCTGCTATGGTCTGCTGTTCCGTCGGAGACAAATCCCAAATAGGAAGATATTGGTATTCAAAATGGGCGAAAGTCTTATAAAAATTATTTAACGTTGTTATTTCCTTCAAATAATCTAAGGTATACTTTACTCCTATTACTTGACAATCATCACTAACATAGGAAGGTTTTTCTGCCCTAGCAGGCGTATTGATTACAATATGTCCCTTTGTAACAAGGAGCGCTTCATTTCCTTGATGAAATTGCAGATGTCCCGCTTTAATAAAGAGAATAGAGAAATATCCTTCTTCTATTAATACATCGGGTTGTTTATGGGGTTGAAAAACAGAAATCCCTTTCATATCGCCTTAATTTTATGTATTTTGAGCCTAACTAAGATAAGATAATTAAAGCTGATTAACGAGAGTTACCACAACGATATCAAGAGACAATTAAAAATAACCTAATTTCCGAATCTCACTAAAGTTTTACCTATTTTTGTCCCTTTTGAACACCATGGCTAGGCATGGTTTAAAAACGACAACATATGACACAGCAAACAACTCCTATTCGCATAGGTATTGTAGGATATGGCAATTTAGGAAAAGGTGTAGAACATGCAATTGCACAAAATGAAGATTTAGAACTTGTTGCTATTTTTACAAGACGCACGCCCGAATCCTTGCCAACAACGACTAAAGTGGTGGCTTTGGATCAAGTATTAGATTACCAAAACAAAATAGACGTGATGATTTTATGTGGTGGATCTTCAACGGATTTACCAGAGCAAGTCATTCAATTAGCTACTCATTTTAATACAGTCGATAGCTTTGACAATCACGCAGAAATTCCCGCTTATTTTTCAAAAGTGGATCAGTGTGCAAAAGCAAATCAAACCCTAAGTTTAATTTCAACAGGTTGGGATCCCGGTCTATTCTCTATGTTGCGCTTACTAGCCGAAACGATCTTACCACAGGGAGAAACGTATACCTTTTGGGGTAAAGGGTTAAGTCAAGGGCATTCCGACGCTATTCGCCGCTTACCAGGAGTTAAAAATGGAGTACAATATACCCTGCCAATCGAACAAGCGCTAGAGCAAGTGCGCGCGGGTCAAAATCCAAACTTTACCGCAGCACAGAAACACAAACGCGTTTGTTATGTCGCAGCAGAAGAAGGTGCAGATCAACAACAAATTGCACAAGCAATTAAAACAATGCCCAATTACTTTGAACCGTATGACACTACCGTTTATTTTATTTCAGAAGAAGAATTAAAACTCAATCACAGTGCTATGCCCCATGGTGGATTTGTCTTGCGTTCTGGTGAAACTGGAAAAGGAAACAAACAACACCTAGAGTTCCGTTTAAAATTAGAAAGCAACCCCGAGTTTACTGCGTCTGTATTAGTTGCTTTTACTCGTGCTATTGCCAAAATGGCAAAAGAAGGACAGGTTGGAGCGAAGACGGTTTACGATATTCCTTTAGGTTTTTTATCGCCTAAATCAGCAGAACAATTGCGCAAAGAACTCTTGTAAATAAATCAAATAAGAAGGGCGTACTATTTTAGTACGCCCTTTATTTTTGTTTAGAAATAATTATTTCCCTGTAAATTCAGGTGTTCTTTTTTCTACAAAAGCACCTATTCCCTCTTTTTGATCTGCTGTATTAAATAGAGTTCCAAAAAGGGCACCTTCTTGCTTTAATCCTTCTGCTAAAGAAAGGTCAAAACCAGTATGCATGGAATCTTTTGCTTTCGCGATGGCAATTGGACCTCTTGAAGCAATGGTTTGTGCCATGACTTGTGCTTGGTTCAATAGCTCTTCTGGTGCAATTACACGGTTCACAAACCCCATGGCTTCACAAGCAGCTGCGGAATAGAAATCGCCAGTAAACACCATTTCTTTTGCTTTATACAGACCAATAGCGCGTGGTAAACGTTGGGTACCCCCAAAGCAAGGCAACAAGCCTAAGGTAGCTTCGGGTAAACCAAATTTCGCTTTCTCACTGGCTAAAATGATATCACAAGACAGGGCTAATTCACATCCTCCCCCTAGTGCAAAACCATTTACCGCCGCAATCACAGCGAAAGGTAAGGCTTCAATGGCATTAAATGCTTCTTGCGCCATATAGGAAAAGGCAGTTGCTTCTTCTGGTGTCATGCTTTGCATGGCTTTGATATCTGCTCCTGCAACAAATGCTTTTTCTCCAGAACCCGTAATAATCAACGCGCGAATATCGCCTTTGCTTTTTGCTTGTGCTGCAAATGATTTTAATTCCGCCAATACCGTTGCATTCAACGCATTTAGCGCAGTTGGACGATTAATCGTCAACGTGCCAATATACCCCTCTTGTTGGTAAATTAAAGTCTCAAAATTCATGTCTATTGCTGGTTTAAAAATTTAATAATACTCGAAAAATCAATCTTGCCATTGCCTGCTTCACTCCACATTCGGTATAGATTTAAAGCTGTATTTCCCAATGGGGTTGAACTTTTCGTATCCAAACTTGCTTCTGCTGCTAAACCTAAGTCTTTCGTCATTAAGTCTACTGCAAAACCACCCGCGTATTCTCTTGATGCAGGCGTGTTCTCCGCTACACCTGGATAGGGATTGTATACTTCTAAGGACCAGTTTCTACCGGAACTCTTCTGCATAATTTCGCTTAACACCTTCGGATCTAACCCGTGGCGTACCCCTAAATTAATCGCTTCGGAAGTACCGATCATGTGAATAGCCAATAACATATTGTTGCAAATCTTTGCTACTTGTCCAGCACCTGATTCTCCCGCATAAAATATATTTTGCCCCATGGCCTCTAAAATGGGTTTCGCTCGTTCAAAATCAGAAGCGGCTCCCCCTACAATAAAGGTTAATGTTCCAGCTTGAGCGCCTGCGGTTCCACCAGAAACCGGCGCATCAATCATAGCATGTCCTTTTGCAACAGCGGCAGCGGCAACAACACGTGCCGTTACTGCATCAATCGTACTGCTGTCGATTAAGATTGCATTGGGTTGTAAATTAGCCATAAAATCCGCTGTATACAAGTCTGCCACGTGTTTTCCTGAAGGCAACATCGAAACCACTACTTCTGCTCCTTGTGCTACTTCTAACGCTGATTTTGCAATGCTCCCACCTTGAGCAACCAGTTGATTTAATGCAACTTCACTCAAATCAAATCCCATTACTTGGTGTCCTTTTTTTAGTAAGTTAGCAGCCATTGGACCACCCATATTTCCTAAACCTATAAAAGCTATTTTTGCCATACGCTATTCGTTTTTACCTAAATTCTTTAAAACGTCATTTTCTTTCGTCCAAAGAGGCTTAAAGTAACCCTCAATCCAATCGGACGTAACTTCTTCTAAAGTAGCAGGTTGCCATTTAGGAGATTGATCTTTATCTACTAATAATGCACGTACACCTTCAGCAAAATCAGGGTGAATACAACATTGACAAGCCAAGTTTAATTCGGTTTGAAATACTTGCTCCAAGGTATACTCTTTTCCTTCTTTTAACTGTCTAAAGATACTATGTGCTGAACTTGGAGAACCCTTTTCAAAGCTCTGCATCCCGGTTTCAATCCACGTATCTCTTTCGGTATAATTCGTCAATATAGCGCGAAATTCCTCTACTGTTTCAACCTGTTCAAACAAGGAAACAAACGATTGATGCGCTGCCGCTTGAGAAGGTGCTACGGTATAGTTTGCCGCAATAGTGGCTAACATAGCAGATACTTCTTCTGATGCATCTCCTGTCCACGTTGCTTGCGCTAGCCCATCCAATACATTCTGTTTGGCGGTCGATTCCATATAGTAATCGGCTAACCCTAGAAAACGACAATCTGCTCCGTCTAAACGCGCCCCTGTTAACCCTAAATACAAGCCATAAGCAGAAGGCATTTTATTCAAAAACCACGTCGCTCCTACATCGGGAAATAAACCAATGGTAATCTCCGGCATGGCTAATTTGCTTCGCTCAGTTACAATGCGGTGAGAAGCGCCCACCATCACGCCAATTCCTCCGCCCATTACAATTCCATGTCCCCATACGATGATGGGTTTAGGATAGGTATGAATCGCGTAATTCAACGCGTATTCCTTGGCAAAGAAATCAAAACATCCTGGCGGAACTTGCGTTGCATCTACCTCGCGTTGTGCGATGATATTGTCATACAACTGTCTGACATCTCCCCCAGCACAAAGCGCTTTTTCACCTGCTCCTTGAATAAAGATACACGCCACTTCACTTGAATTTTTCCAAGATTCTACTGCGGCAGTTAGCCCTTCGATCATTTCTAAATTCAAGGCGTTTAGCGTTGCTTCTGAATTCAACGTGATAAACCCTACTTTATTCTTTATTTCTGTTTGTATTAAACTCATGCTTTCTCAATTAACGGATTTCAGCAGTTGCTCCTTCTTCTAATATCCTTCTGGATATCACCAACTTCATAATTTCATTGGTTCCTTCTACAATTTGATGTACACGTGCATCGCGCATTAAGCGTTCTACAGGGAAATCTTGTGTACAACCATATCCTCCTAAAATTTGAAGGGCATCGTTACACACGGTAAAGCTATTGTCTGTTGCTAATCGCTTCGCCATCGCACAATAGGTTGTTGCATTGGCATCTTTTGAATCCAATTTGAATGCTGCTAAATACACCATCTGACGCGCTGCTACTAATTCGGTTACCATATCGGCAATTTTAAACTGTAAGGCTTGAAACTGGGCTAATGATTTGCCAAATTGCACGCGCTCATGCATATAGCGCTGCGCTAAATTTAACGCTCCTTGTGCTGCTCCAACGGAACAGATTCCCACATTGATACGCCCACCATCTAATCCTTTTAAAGCGATTTTAAATCCGTCGCCTTCTTTACCTAATAGGTTTTCAGCGGGGATTTCCACTTGGTCTAAAAAGATAAAACGCGTAGGTTGTGTATTCCATCCGAGTTTCTTTTCTTTTTCTCCAAAACTGATTCCCTTGGCATCTGCCGGTACCACAAAAGCACTGATCCCTTTGGGTCCTGCTTCTCCTGTACGCGCCATAACCACTAAGAAATCACTTTCTCCGGCTCCAGAAATAAACGCTTTGGTACCGTTCAAAATGTAGGTATCTCCTTGTTTAACGGCTGTTGTTTTTAAACTTGCTGCATCCGAACCTGAATCAGGCTCAGTTAAACAATAGGATCCTAACTTCATTCCTGAAGCTAATTCGGGACAAATAGCCTGACGCACGTTTTCTGTTGCGAAGGTATCAATCATCCACGTTACCATATTGTGAATGGTAATATACGCAGTGGTAGAAGGACAAGCCGCTGCTAATTCTTCAAAAATAATTGCAGCATCTAATCTTGAAAAACCTAATCCACCGACATCTTCACGCGTGTAAACGCCACAAAAACCTTGTTCTCCGGCTTTTTGAATCGCTTCACGCGGAAATATTTTATTTGCATCCCAATCTGAGGCATACGGAGCTAGTTCTTTTTCTGCAAAACTCCTTGCTGCGTCTTGAAATGCGAGTTGATTTTCATCTAAATTAAATTGCATAATACTCTTTCTCCTTATTTAAGATTAATCGTCATATTCACATTCCCTCCTGCAGGCACATCTTCTTCGAACCAACGCGCTGTAATGGTTTTGGTTTCAGTATAGAAGCGAACGCCTTGTTTTCCGTAAGAATGTAAATCTCCGAAAAACGACTTGCGCCATCCTGTGAACGAGAAGAATGGTAATGGCACTGGAATTGGTAAGTTCACCCCAATTTGCCCTACTTGAATCTCGTGTTGGAATTTACGCGCTGCGGCTCCAGAATTGGTAAAAATAGAAGTACCATTTCCGTATGGGTTGTTGTTGATAATTTCGATGGCTTCATCTAGTGAATCAGCTGTAATCAATAATAAAGCAGGTCCGAATATCTCTTCTTTGTAGATATCCATATCCGTTGTTACTTTGTTGAATAAAGTAGGTCCTACGAAATATCCATTCTCGTAACCTGGTACAACACAGTCGCTTCCGTCTAATAGTACTTCTGCCCCTTGGTCGTATCCACTTTTAATTAAACGCAATACTTTTTCTTTGGCTTGTTTGTTGATTAACGGACCATAAGCTGCCGCATCATCTGACCAAACGCCTGGTTTGATTGTGCCTAATGCATTTTTAATATCATTCACCCAGTTTTGAGCTTCTCCAACTAATACAGCAACGCTAATTGCCATACAACGTTGACCCGCTGCTCCACATGATGCGCCAACTAAGTTGTTGATTACTTGTTGTTTATTAGCATCTGGCATCACAACCATATGGTTTTTCGCTCCTCCAAACGCTTGTACGCGTTTTAGGTTGTGCGTACCCGTACGGTAAACGTGCTCTGCAACTGGAACGGATCCTACGAATGAAATCGCGCGAATATCCTCGTGGTTTAAAATGTGGTTTACTTGATCTTTTGATCCGTGAACAATATTCAAAACGCCTTTAGGGAATCCCGCTTGATGGAATAGCTCAGCCAATTTCATTGCTGTCATTGGCGCTTGTTCCGATGGTTTTAAAATAAAAGTATTTCCACAAGCAATTGCCATTGGGAACATCCACAAAGGAATCATCGCTGGGAAGTTAAACGGGGTAATTCCCGCACATACACCTAACGGCTGAATGTAGCTATAGGTATCTACGGCACGAGCTACGTTTTCTACCGTTTCTCCCATCATTAACGTTGGAATCGAACAAGCGTGCTCCACTACTTCAATTCCTCTCCACACATCGCCCATTGCATCTGCAAAAGTCTTTCCGTTTTCAGTGGCTAAAATTTCAGCGATTTCCTTTTGATTCTCTTTTAATAAGTGTTGGTATTTCAAAAATAATCTTGCGCGCTCGGGTGTAGCTACTTCTTTCCACGTTTTAAACGCTTCTCCTGCTAAAGCTATCGCTTGATCAATTTCTGCTAATTCGGTTAAGGGAACTTCAGCAATAATTTCTTGTGTTGCTGGGTTTTCAACTGGTAAATAGGCTGTTGCTTTACTAGCAGTGAAAGCACCATTTATATATAGGTTTATTTTTTGTGTCATAGTTGTCATAATTTATTGGGTTGGTGGTTGCTTAAGGAACAAGAGTTGATTTTGCAATCAACTCTTGTGTTCTTTATCAGCTTAGATAACTAGTAAGTCAACAAACTCATTTACATTTAGATTCACTAAAGTGTTGTAATCTAAAGAGTTTTCCATTACTACTCGTTGTTGTTTCTCTGGGTAAACACGAGCTAAGTTAATTTTGTATTTTTTAATTAACTCCGGAATTCCTTCCTCTCTTCTGCGTTTGTGTCCGATTGGGTACTCAACTACTACTTCATCAATTGACGATCCATCATTGAACGTAATAGTCAATGCATTAGCAATTGAACGTTTTTCTGGATCGAAATAATCTTTTGTAAATTGAACGTCTTCCACACATTCCATTTTATCGCGTAATACGTCGATTCTCGCATCTGAAGCGATATTATCTTCGTAGTCTGCAGCAGTTAATCTTCCGTGGATTAATGGAACAGCAATCATGTATTGAATACAGTGGTCACGGTCAGCTGGGTTGTCTAATGGCCCTTTTTTATCGATAATGCGGATTGCTGCTTCGTGCGTACGAATGGTAATCTTTTTAATATCTTCTGTTGATTTTCCTAGCTCTTTTAATTTTGCATGTAACGTCATTGCCGCTTCTACTGCTGTTTGAGAGTGGAATTCTGCTGGGAACGAAATTTTGAATAATACGTTCTCCATTACGTAAGAAGAATAGTCTCTTTGGAATTTGAATGCATTTCCTTTGAAAGAAACATCATAGAATCCCCAAGTTTTCGCTGTTAAAACAGATGGATAGCCCATTTCTCCTGTTTTCGCCATTAAAGCTAAACGAACCGCACGCGACGTTGCATCTCCAGCAGCCCATGATTTACGGCTTCCTGTGTTTGGTGCATGACGGTACGTTCTCAACGCTTGTCCATCAACAAATGCTAAGGAAATAGCGTTGATTAATTCATCACGTGTTAATCCGATTAATTTACCTACTACAGCTGTAGAGGCTAATTTTACTAATAATACGTGGTCTAATCCTACGCGGTTGAACGAGTTTTCTAAAGCCATAATTCCTTGCACTTCGTGTGCCATGATCATTGCTTCTAAAACTTGTTTCATTTTTAAAGGTGCTTTACCTTCTGCGATATTCGTTCTTGACAACCAATCTGCAGTTGCTAAAATTCCACCTAAGTTATCTGAAGGGTGTCCCCACTCTGCGGCTAACCAAGTATCGTTGAAATCTAACCAACGTACGATTGTTCCGATGTTAAATGCCGCTTGAATTGGATCCAATTGGAATTGTGTTCCCGGTACTTTTGCTCCGTTTGGTACAATTGTTCCTTTTACTACAGGGCCTAATAATTTAGTACATGCAGGATATGTTAACGCTTCTAACCCACATCCTATCGTGTCTAATAGACAGTAATGTGCTGTTTTCCAAGCTAAATCGTTTTTAATCTCATAGTTTAATACGTAATCCGCAATGTCCACTAATACTTGATCTGGTTGTGGTCGTTCGTTTGAAATGTGTAATGACATTTTAAATTCTTATTTTTTAGTTATTAAATTATTTTCTGTTTTTGATTGTAACAAATTCTTGATTATCTGGTCCCGTGTAATTCGCACTTGGACGGATAATTTTTCCATCTTGGCGTTGCTCCATAATATGTGCACTCCAACCTGTAATACGAGAGACTACAAAAAGAGGAGTAAACATCAACGTTGGCACGCCCATTTGGTGGTAAGATACCGCAGAGAACCAATCGAGGTTCGGGAACATTTTTTTCTCTTCCCACATCACGCGCTCTAAACGCTCTGCAATATTGTATAATAGCATATCTCCTGCTTCTTGAGAAAGCTCTTCGGCTACTTTTTTAATTACTTCATTTCTAGGATCTGATATCGTGTAAACCGGATGTCCAAAACCAATAATAACCTCTTTGTTTTCCACTCGTTTTCGAATGTCCTCTTCGGCTTGATCTGGACTGTTATAACGGCTTTGAATTTCAAAAGCTACTTCATTTGCTCCTCCGTGCTTTGGTCCTCTTAAGGCACCAATCGCTCCTGTTACACAAGAATAGAAATCTGAATTCGTTCCTGCAATAACGCGACTTGTAAAGGTAGAGGCATTAAATTCGTGTTCTGCGTAGAGAATTAAAGATACTTGCATCGCTTTAACCCATGATTCTGATGGTTTTTTTCCGTGTAATAAATGCAAGAAATGCCCTCCGATTGTATCGTCATCTGTTTCTACATCAATTTCTTTTCCATTGTGGGTATAGTGATACCAATACAACAATCCAGAACCAAAAGAAGCTAATAACTTATCGGCAATGTCTCTTGCTCCAGCTGTATTGTGATCATCTTTTTCTGGTTGAATTGTACCAATAGCTGATACCATTGAACGCATTACATCCATTGGATGTGCAGCAGCTGGAATATTTTTTAGAATACTGCGAACCGATTTTGGCAACCCGCGCAGCGATTTTAATTTCGCCTTGTAGTTTTTTAATTGTGCTTCGTTTGGCAATTGCCCGTATATCAAAAGGTATGCTACTTCTTCAAATTCAGCATTTTGCGCTAAATCTAAAATATTGTATCCTCTATAGTATAAGTCGTTTCCGCTTTTTCCAACGCTACATAAAGCCGTATTTCCAGCTGTAACTCCCGAAAGAGCCACGCTTTTCTTTGGCTTAAAAGTTGTTTCGTTATTTGACATATTATTGTTTTTTGAATAGGTTGTTTAATTTTTGCTCATAATCATGGTAGTTGATGCTTTGGTACAACTCCTCACGGGTCTGCATGGTGTCTAACACATTGGCTTGTGTCCCCTCTTGACGAAGATGGGTGTATACATTCAAAGCGGCTTTATTTGCTGCGCGGAAAGCGGATAGTGGATATAACACTAAGCCAACGCCTGCTGCTCTTAACTCTTCTACAGTATACATTTTTATCATGCCGAATTCGGTGATATTTGCCAATACAGGGATTCCTGTAGCATCTACAAACTTTTGATAAAAAGTCAAATCGGGAACAGCTTCCGCAAAAATGAAATCTGCGCCCGCCTCTTTATAAGCAATGGCTCTTTCCAGTGTTTTTTCTAATCCTTCGTTAGCAAAAGCATCCGTTCGAGCACCTATAACAAAATGTTCGTCTGTACGAGCATCTACAGCCGACTTAATACGGTCAACCATTTCTTGCTGACTCACCACCTCTTTTCCAGGACGGTGACCACAGCGTTTTGCTCCTACTTGATCTTCAATATGTAAAGCGGCAGCACCTGCCTTAATAAGCGATTTTACAGTACGCGCTACGTTAAACGCAGACGGACCAAATCCCGTATCTACATCTACCATTAAAGGTAAATCACATATATTGGTAATGCGTTGTACATCAATTAAAACGTCTTCTAATGTGGTAATACCCAAATCAGGAACACCTAATGATCCCGCTGCAACACCGCCTCCTGATAAATAAATAGCATTAAATCCTGCCTGTTGTGCTAATAAAGCGTGATTCGCATTAATGGCACCAACAATTTGGAGGGGACTTTCCTTCTGCATTGCCTCCCTGAAAAGTAATCCTGGAGATTTGAAATTGTTTGTTTTGTTCATTCTTATGGTTGTTAATAATCTACATTTTGAGTGTAAGTCGCAATTCGCCAAAAAACACACATCCTCTAGTGGACCGAATAGCCACAGTCTTTACTAGTCTCAAGGGGTGACAAACTACTTATATTTGATAAATATATGAATATTTTTATTGAAAATTTTTTTATATCTAAATTTCCATAAAATAAAATCAGCCAAATAAAAGTTAAATACTGTCGAATAGACAAAACAGCGATTAAATTAACCCTTTATTAAGAAGAAATAACAATCTACAAGGGCTAAAACTGAGGATTTATAATAAAAATAAAATCTAAGGATAGGATAAAACCCTTTAAAAAACCTATTCCTACGAAAAATAAATCACATTGCCTCTACTGCAATTGAGCGCGACACCCGGTGCATAAGACATCACCTTTATTCAAAGCCTGTAGATTTACTTTTTTTTCGCATTCTCAATATACTGATTTTTACTTTGTTGTACACAACGCAAGGGAAATATTAATGTTAAATAATTCAGCGATACCATTTTTGAACCACCTTAAACTAACACTTTAGCACAAACAAAAAAAAGCACCTGATAATCAGGTGCTTTTAATTAAATAGTTTACTTCGTTACTTCGAAAGGAAAATCCCTTTATCTGTAATCGTAATTTTCTTGTCTCTATACAAGCCTCCGATGGCTTTTTTAAACATCTTTTTACTCATGTTCAGTACGGTGCGAATATCTTCTGGATGACTGTTGTCAGATAGTCCTAAAAAGCCGTTGTTTTCAATCAAAGCTGCTAGTACTTGTTCTGCACCATCCGTAATGGCCTCAAATCCTACACGTGTTCTAGAAACATCTATTTTTCCATCAGGACGTATATTCTTGATATACCCCACAATGCGATCTCCTGTACGCAAATCTTCAAAGACTTCATTCTTGTACATCAATCCCTTGTGTAGTTCATTAATAATAACATTAATTCCCAAATCAGTAATATGAGACACCACCAATTCCACTTCATCTCCAATATTCACTGTAATATTGTCATTATTCAAGAACTGATTCAATCGACTTGATCCAACTAAGCGATTCGACTTTTCGTCCAATTGCATGTACACCAAGTAGTAATTCCCCTCTTGCATTGGACGGGCTTGTTCTGCAAAAGGAACAAATAAATCCTTTTCCAACCCCATGTCTAAAAATGCCCCAAATTGATTGGTAAAACTCACTTTTAACAAGGCGAATTCATCGATGTAAATATAAGGTTCTAATGTAGTAGCTACGGGTCTTTCCTCTTGATCCAAGTAAACAAAAACTACAATTTCATCTTCTACTTCTATATTTTTAGGCACGTATTTATTTGGCAATAGAATGTCCGTTTCTCCATCAGTTAAATACAAACCGATGCTCGTCTTTCTAGCTACTTTTAGCGTATTGTCATTTCCAATTTTAATCATAAACGATTAGATTTTACTAGTATTTAAATTCTAGATCAAAGATTTCTTTCATATGCTGCATTGCAGGATTTAGCTCTATAAAACGAACTAATTTATCTTCTTTATCTAGTACTCTTTTTTGAATTTTAACTTCTTCATTAACTGTGATTTCAATTTCTAAATCATAGTTACTTAGTTTTTTTCGCAGGTAGTTAACTAAGTCAAACTTATTCTCGTCAAAACTGAGTTTTGAGCCTTCATTTGGCATTTCTAAAGAAACAGAAGCACCGTTAATTACTGGGGGAACCATTCCCATAAGCGAAGACATTAACATAAAGCCCGATCGAGCTAATTTATCTGCATATTTACCCCACTCTTCCATAAATTGTCCTGATGTAAACGGTTCTTTAGGTAAATCATCGGGATTAACTACTTTCTTTTCAATGGAAGACTCCATTTCCTTTCGCGCGCGAATACTAGAAAGAGAAAGGGCTGACACCTTTTTTTCTACAGGTACTGCGTCCGGAATAGGATCGACATCAAAGCGTGCTGGAGCTGTGTCATCTTCTATTGCCGCTGTTGTAACGGGTGCTGCAGGAGAAAGAGCTGAGCTTTGAATTTCTTCTGATTGGGGTTCATTTACCTGATTTACCTGAACAACAGGCGCAACTTCTACAATAGCTTCAGTCGCTACAACTGGCTCTTGTGTCTGTTGTTCTATTGGTTGCACAACTGTAGGCGCAGTAACGGGCAGATCTGAAGTAGACAACAACACTACTGCTGGCATCGATTCAATTCGCTTTACTGCATCAACTGGAATTATGAAAGATTTATCTTTTTTTTTTCGCCTTCATAAGATAAAGACGCCAATTTCATTAAACACAGTTCTACTAATAATCGTTGATTCTGACTCGCTTTATACTTTAAATCTGCTTCATTTGCCAAGTCAATTGCTTCCAATAAAAGAGCAACACTTGCTTTCTGTGCCTGCTCGTCAAACAATTGTCTTCCGTGCTCCCCTACTTCTAAAAGAGCGGCTGTTTCTGGCGTTTTACAAACCATAAGATTTCTAAAATGAGAAGCTAAGCCTGCAATAAAGTGCTGTGCATCAAATCCTTTGGCCAATATCGAATCAAAAGAAGTGAGCAAAGAGGGAATATTATTAGCTAGAATCAAGTCGGTTACGCGAATATAGTACTCAAAATCAAGTACATTTAAGTTTTCGGCAACAGCTTGTCTTGTCAAGTTTTTTCCACAATAAGACACCACACGGTCAAAAATAGACAAAGCATCTCGCATAGCTCCATCTGCTTTTTGTGCAATAATACGCAAGGCATCATTTTCATAAGTTATGCCCTGACTATTGGCTACTAAAGCCAAATGATCCGCCGCATCGGCGATGGTAATTCTCTTAAAGTCGAATATTTGGCAACGCGATAAAATCGTCGGTATAATTTTGTGTTTTTCTGTAGTTGCTAAGATGAAAATAGCGTGACGAGGTGGTTCTTCTAAAGTCTTTAAAAAGGCATTAAATGCTGCGGTTGACAACATGTGAACCTCGTCAATAATATACACTTTGTACTTTCCTGTTTGTGGGGGTATACGCACCTGGTCAATTAGATTTCGAATATCATCCACCGAGTTATTTGACGCCGCGTCTAATTCAAAAACGTTAAACGTAAAATCTTCCGTAGGATCATCATACCCCACCTGGTTGATTTTACGAGCCAAAATACGCGCACAAGTGGTTTTCCCAACTCCTCTAGGTCCGGTAAACAACAAGGCCTGCGCTAAGTGATTGCTCTCTATAGCATTTACTAAGGTATTGGTAATGGCTTGTTGCCCTACAACTTCTTGAAAAGTTTGTGGTCTATATTTTCTTGCTGATACGATAAATTGTTCCATAAAATCACTATTACTGCAAAGGTAGCTTAATTTTTAGAAAGCCAAAACTATTCCCTCAATTCCAATGGAAAAAACTCTTCTTCTGAAATTTTGATTTCCCACATTTTTCTCAACGCATTAAAATCGATTTTTTGCTTGCCGCTGCTGCGCTCTAATTGATAGGTGTAGAATAAAAATTGCAATTGGGTTTCCAAATAAAAATCTTGTAAATTACTATCGGGATGATACTCAGACTTTAAGTCTAAATCAAAGGTTCTTGCTGTTGTATTAGACCAAAAAGCCGTCCATCCGCTTCTAAATTCCTTTATGAGCTTAAAGGTCGTTTCTCCCGTTTCTCGGTGTATTAATTTCAACAAAACTTTCCCGTCTTTTCGAGATAATTTTTTTAATTTCTCCTTAAACTGACTCTCTAAATATTTTTGCGAGCGTTTGATGTATTGTCGCTTTTGTTTATTGGTCTCTAATTTTTCTAAATTTTCATTGAGGATCATTAAATTTTCTGCGGTAGCACGAGCATAAGGATAAACTCGGCGAATGCGATTGCGCAAGATATTCATATCCTGTCGATATTGATCTTCTTTCGCATTGGATCCAATGTAAATCTCTGGAATACTATACTTTAAAGTATCGTCTTCTATTTCAATCATCGGCACTAAACTAGGCACAGCTTGTAACTCCTTTTCCTGAGCCTGGGCGGATGTAAAACTAACGATGACAATAAAAAAGAAATATAGCTTTTTCATAGGTAAAAAATATAACCAAATGTAAAGAATTAGATTGAGTATTTCCAAGCGAATCAGTACATTCGTGTAAAAAATAATCATGGATAAAAATACAATATTAAATCAGGACTCCCTACATTTTTTAACGGACTACTTGAATAATGCTTCTCCAACAGGACATGAACATGTAGGTCAAAAACTGTGGATGAATTATTTAGAACCCTATGTAGACACTTTTATTACGGATACCTATGGCAATGCCGTAGGCGTTATTAATCCTGATGCCCCTTATAAAGTAGTTATTGAAGGACATGCAGATGAAATTTCATGGTATGTGAAGTACATTACAGAAGATGGGTTTATCCATGTTGTTCGCAATGGAGGTAGTGATCACATGATTGCACCTTCTAAGCGCGTAAATATTCATACTCCTAAGGGAATTGTTGAGGGAGTATTTGGTTGGCCAGCAATTCACATTAGAAATAGAGCTGGTAAAGAAGAATCACCAAAAATTGAAACCAATTTTATTGATGTTGGATGCGACAGCAAACAGGAAGTTTTAAATTTAGGCATTCATATTGGCTGCGTCATTACCTACCCGGATACATTTACGGTATTAAACAACAAACGCTGGGTTTGTAGAGCCTTAGATAATCGCATTGGCGGATTTATGATCGCGGAAGTTGCTCGCTTATTAAAAGAAAATAAGAAAGAATTACCTTTTGGGCTTTATATTGTTAATGCAGTACAGGAAGAAGTAGGATTACGTGGAGCAGAAATGATTACGCAAACCATCAAACCGAATGTGGCGATTGTAACGGATGTTTGCCACGACTCTAATACCCCGATGGTTGATAAAAATATCGAAGGTGATAATACCATTGGAAAAGGACCTGTAATTGCTTATGCCCCAGCCGTACAGAACAACCTACGCGCCTTGATTGAACAAACCGCTGAGAAAAATGAAATTCCCTTTCAACGCAATGCCTTGTCACGCGTAACAGGAACGGATACAGATGCTTTTGCTTATAGCAATGGCGGCGTAGCTTCAGCGCTAATTTCATTGCCTTTGCGCTATATGCACACCACAGTGGAAATGATTCACCGACACGATGTTGAAAACACCATTCAATTGATTTACCACACCCTATTGGAAATCGAAAACGGCGAGACCTTTTCGTATTTTAAATAGGTGATTCGTTGACAGTTGACGGTTGACGGTTGACGGTTGACAGTTGACGGTTGACAGTTGACGGTTGACAGTTGACGGTTGACAGTTGACGGTTGACAGTTGACGGTTGACAGTTGACGGTTGATAGTTGACGGTTGACGGTTGATAGTTGATAGTTGATAGTTGATAGTTGATAGTTGATAGTTGATAGTTGATAGTTGTGGGTTGATTTTTCTGATTTAAGGATATATCCTTTAATCGATAATCTGGCGAAAAAGCAACTAGCAAAAAAGCAAACCTAAAGGTTGACGGAAAATCATCACTAATAGACAAACCATTCCTGTGTAAGGGATGGTTTTTTCTTTTAAAGTAATAATTTGCTATCAAAGACAATCTTCTTTTGACCGGTATATGGGGTATCCGTCTTGATTTTTTGTTTCTTTTGTATCAAGACAAAAGAAAGTATGGTTTTTAGAAAATTGTCTTTTTAAAAGAATGTTGTAAGAACAAGTAAGCTTAGATCAGAGAAAACTAAACGGTTCAGTGATTACCAATTTCCTATAAAAGTGTATCTTCGCGGATTAATTTTTTTCAACCTATATGCCTAAACAAAATAAAAACAACTTTTTATTCCTGGTGTACTTAACAGGATTAAGTATTATTGGATTCCTTGCAACCGATATGTATCTACCCGCTTTTGAGCAAATGCGAGTAGATTTGGATACTACAAAAAGCAACATTAGCGCAACCTTAAGTCTATTTTTAGCAGGTTATGCTATTGCTCAACTATTATGGGGGCCTATTTCTGATAAAGTAGGAAAGCCCAAAACAATCTTAATGGGATTGAGTATTTTTATCCTTTCGTCTCTAGCTATTTTTTTCACTTCTAGTGTAACTGCTTTTCTAATTTTGCGATTGATTCAAGCCATTGGAGTTTGTGCCGCTGCAGTTAGTTGGCAAGCGCTCGTCATAGAGCGTTACCCCAAAGAACAAACGAATCGAGTTTTTGCCACCATCATGCCTTTAGTAGCTTTATCACCCGCCCTAGCCCCTTTATTAGGCGTTTATTTACTCGAGCACTTTGGTTGGCGTTCTATCTTTATCACTTTAGCCCTTATCGCTATCGCGCTAATGCTTTATACTTTTACCATTCAGCATAAAAAAGCAACGGCAGACAGTCCTTCAAAAAAGGATACAACACCACCCTCCCTATCGTATTGGAGGCTTTTACAATCCAAAGCGTATGTAGGCAACGTCATGATTTACGCCTGTTGTTCTGCTGCTTTCTTTGCGTGGTTAACGGGATCTCCTTTCTTTCTAAAGGAAATGGGATATAGCGAAGGTGAAATTGGCTTTAGCTTTGTTCCACAGACGATTGCTTTCTTAATTGGTGGTTTTGGGTATCGAACCCTTGCTCCAAGAGTAGATGGCACAAAACTAATCGCCTACTTTGTTTCGCTATTTGCTATAGCCATTGTCATTACAGCTGCTTTGGCTATATTCACTACACCGACCCTAACGAGTTTGTTAATTCCTTTTTGTTTTATGGCGTTAGCCAATGGTGCATGCTACCCTATTGTGGTAGCTGAAGCATTGAAATTATTTCCCGAAAATTCTGGAAAAGCGGCAGCCCTACAAAATACCATTCAATTGGGAATGTGCTTTATAGCTAGCGCTATAGTATCACTATTTTCCAAAGACGCCTTATTTTCAACAGCTTTAGTTATGGTTGGTACCATTCCACTTGCCTTTTGGGCCTATAATTGGACAAAAAAGTAAACTAACCTATCGCATTCTTACTATAAAAGGGTCTTTCGCTAGCGAAAGACCCTTTGTGTTTATGCTTATTTCTTCTTTTTTCCTTTGCTAATTGTAAGTAGACCTGAATCCCTTAATAGTAAAAAACAGAGGTTTTATGTATCTCCCTATTTTCTCTATCAACAGCTTTTTTAGTACCTTCCATTTTAACTCAGTCTTTTTTTATCTTTTCTCTTCTTGTTTCTTGCGCTTATTCAATCAAGAATCGAATATCCTTATTAAATTTCTTGTCAACCACTAAAACTGCATACGGATAAACGGCTTGAGCGAGTTCTTTTTCTTCCTCTTCTAAGCAATAAATCAATTCAATAACATCGCCTTTCTCTTTTATACTGACAATTTTAAAGGATGTTTCCAATGTACTAGGCAATCCAACTAAAGCCAAAACAAAGGATTTGGAGAAGTCTACCTCTTGTGATTCCTCTTGTTTAGTGTTGCGATCAAACAATCGATCAAAGTGGGCTTTACTTGTGATTTTAACGTGTTGAACACCTACCACATGTCCCTTGTTCTTTAATACATAGTTTCCATTCAACTGAAAGGGAACTTCCGTTGATTGATATAATTTAATTGTTCCTTCTTGCTCAATTGGCGTGTTTTTTACACGTTCTTTCTTCTCTCCCATACACTGTACAAAGAGAAAACTTAGACCTAAAATACAAATTATCCTTTTCATGCTCTATTTTATAGCTATAACGCTTCGGCTAAACAAAAACGTATAGCAAAGCTACATTTTATTTTTAATTAAAATTCACTTAAATGTGTTAACAAATTTAAGAATAAATAATTTTACATCAACTTTAAAAAGCAATTTTTATTAAACTTAATTGAAGTCAAAGTATAAATTACTAAAAAAGCAAAAAATAAACCATTTTTATTCCTTTATATGAGTTTTAACCTACAATAAAGGGAATCATGTAAATTAATACTGTATGTTTGATAATTAAATTAAAGAAGGAGACATGTGCAGATATTCCATGACAACGTACAAGCCTCATTATGCTTGTTTTGATTGTCAAAAAACCTTTAAACGACGCTTGTGGAAGGACATTAGAAAAGGGGATCTCGTTAATTCCGCTGCTAAATGCCCACAATGTGGAAATTTAATGGCCGATATGGGCAAGGATTTTGAAGCGCCAAAAAAAGGAGACGACAAAGCGTGGAAACACATCAAAGATTTATATCAAGTGGGATTCATTTGGTATTCTTGTGGTTGTGTAGGACCAGGTTATATTCCGCGAGATTACGAGGCTTTACTTCTATATTTTACAACACTTAAGACGTCCTATGAAAAGGAACTTCTATTTTGGAGAGCTCGAATAGAACCCGAAACAAAAACAGAGCGAATTAAAGATGATCAGCGCAACTGGCATAAGTATTACAAAATAAAACCCAACAGAAAAAAAGGGGGGATTACCAATCAAGAGGGGATTGATTATTGGATAGCTAAAATTAAAGAAGTAGAAGAGAAAATACTTTTTTTAAGAGAAAAGAAATAAGTGAAGAGGAATCGGGATATTTTAGACCTGAAGGCCATCCTCTTGTAAAGAAGAGGTTATACCTAGAGGCAAAAAAAACTCGAAACATTGTTTCGAGTTTTTTTATTCTTTATGCATTTGACACATCTACTGTTGTTTCAGCAGCTATGCGCTTGTATGTTCCGTTTTCTAACTTCTCGCGAATTGCTTCGTAAGCTGATAGGGTTTCTTGGATATCTTCCATTGTATGCGTTGCTGTAGGGATCATTCTCAACAAGATAATTCCCTTTGGAATTACTGGATAAACAACGATTGACAAGAAAATATTGTAATTTTCACGTAAATCATTTACCATCACCATTGCTTCAGGAATACTTCCTTCTAAGTAAACAGGTGTTACACAAGTGTTGGTATCTCCAATATTGAATCCTCTATCTTTTAATCCATTCTGTAAAGCATTCACATTTTCCCATAACTTAGCTTTAAGTTCTGGTTGTGTACGCAATAAATCTAAACGCTTCAATGCACCTTTTGTGAAAATCATAGGTAATGATTTTGCAAACATTTGCGAACGAAGGTTGTATTTTAAATAATCGATAATGTCTTTATCAGCTGCAACGAATGCTCCGATACTAGCCATTGATTTAGCAAACGTAGAGAAGTAAACATCAATACCATCTTGACATCCTTGCTCTTCTCCTGCTCCTGCTCCTGTAGCACCTAAGGTACCAAAACCATGCGCGTCATCAACTAGCAATCTAAAGTTATATTTTTCTTTTAAAGCAACGATTTCTTTCAACTTTCCTTGTTGCCCACGCATACCAAACACACCTTCTGTGATTACTAAAATACCTCCACCTGTTGTTTCAGCCATTTTCGTAGCACGCTCTAAGTTCTTCTCAAAACTCTCGATATCGTTGTGTTTATAAGTAAAGCGTTTTCCCATATGTAAACGCACACCATCAATAATACAAGCATGTGAATCAACATCATAAACGATAACGTCATTCTTCGTTACCAAAGCATCAATAATAGACACCATTCCTTGGTAACCGAAGTTTAGTAAATAAGCAGCTTCTTTTTGAACAAAAGCAGCCAACTCATCTTGAAGTTGTTCGTGTACAGTAGTGTGCCCAGACATCATACGAGCGCCCATTGGATAAGCCGCACCATATTCAGCAGCAGCTTCCGCATCTACTTTTCGTACTTCTGGATGATTTGCCAACCCTAAGTAATCGTTGATACTCCAATTGATTACTTCTTTTCCATGAAACATCATACGATTTGATAAAGGTCCTTCAAGTTTAGGGAAAACATAATATCCTTCAGCTTGAGATGCCCATTTTCCTAATGGTCCTTTATTCTTTTGTATTCTGTCAAATAAATCATTTACCATAATATAACTATGTTTAAAAAAACAATTGCAAAATTACTCATATTTTGTATGCTTTCATAATAAATTAAAGAGAATTTCTTCACTTATAGATTATTTAATATTCCTATTTCCCCTAAAACTACAAGAATTTAGTAATATATAAAACAAATAATTCGTTTAGAAACACACAATTTATAAATTAAATTTATCAAATAAACAAAAACCTCTCAAATTGAGAGGTTTTTACTTTATTTTTAATACAGTTTAGGAAACTTTGTTGGGTTTACTTCATGCATTAATTCATATACTTTTTCGAATACATCTTCAACAGATGGCTTGCTAAAATAATCTCCATCGGTTCCATACGCTGGTCTATGTGCTTTCGAAGTTAAGGTTTGAGGTTCGCTATCTAAATAACGGTATCCTTTCTGCACTTCTAAAATTTGCTGCAACAAATAAGCCGATGCTCCACCAGGTACATCCTCATCCACAACCAATAGGCGATTCGTTTTAGCTAAACTTTTCACTACATCTTGGTTGATGTCAAATGGCAATAGGGATTGTGCATCAATGATTTCAACATCAATTCCAATTTCCAATAATTCTTTTGCTGCTTGTTCAACAATGCGCAAGGTTGATCCATAGGATACAATCGTCAAATCACTACCTGTTTTAATTGTTTCCACAACTCCAATAGGCGTTTTGAATTGTCCGATATTGTTTGGCATTTTCTCTTTCAAGCGATATCCATTCAAACACTCAATTAACAAGGCTGGCTCGTCGCTTTCTAATAGTGTATTATAGAAACCTGCTGCTTTTGTCATATCTCTTGGAACCAATACATGCATTCCGCGGATTGCATTGATAATCATTCCCATTGGAGATCCAGAGTGCCAAATTCCCTCTAAACGATGCCCACGTGTACGCACAATTAAAGGCGCTTTTTGACGACCTACAGTTCTATATTGTAGCGTAGCTAAATCATCACTCATGATTTGAATAGCATACAACAAATAGTCTAAGTATTGAATTTCTGCAATTGGACGTAGTCCACGCATTGCCATACCAATTCCCTGTCCTAAAATTGTCGCTTCGCGAATTCCCGTATCGGTTACGCGTTCTTCCCCATGTTTTTCTTGTAATCCTTCTAATCCTTGGTTTACGTCTCCGATATTACCTGAATCCTCTCCAAAAACAGTTACATTTTTGTGATTAGCCAAGATATAATCAAAGTTATCGCGTAAAATTACACGGGCATCCACCTCTTCTGCATCAGCATCATAGGTTGGCGCTACTGCTTGAATATTTTCTGCTTTTTGATCCGAAACTGAGAATAAATGAGAGCTGTATTTTGGTTGAACAGTCGCATAGTATTTCTCAATAAATTGAATCAATAAACTTTTGCTTCCTTCTTGAATAATCAAACGCAATACCTTGCGTGCTGTAATCATTACATCACGGCGAATAGGCTCTTTTGTACCTTGTAAATCAGCAATGTGTTTTTCAATAAATACTTTGTTGGGACTTTGAGCAGCAACTTGTTGTAAAACAGCAACTAACTCATTGCGTTCTGCAATAATTGGATCCAAGTAGTTTTTCCAAGCCTCTTTCTTACCGTCTAATACTTGTTTTTTCAAGTCTTTATCTAGTACGTCTAACTCTTCTGCAGTAGCGATATTGGATTCAATCATCCAATTTCTCATTTGCAGGATACAGTCTTGTTCTGCTTCCCAAGCTAAGCGCTCTTTGCTTTTGTAACGCTCATGAGATCCTGAAGTTGAGTGTCCTTGAGGCTGCGTTAATTCTTGTACGTGAATCAACACTGGAACGTGCTCTTCTCTAGCGACTTGAGCTGCTTTAGCATACGTTTCTACTAAGGCTGGATAATCCCATCCTTTTACGCGTAAAATCTCATATCCGTTTCCATGCTCATCGCGTTGGAAACCTTTTAAAATTTCAGATATATTTTCTTTTGTTGTTTGGTATTTGGCGTGCACTGAGATTCCATATTGATCATCCCAAACACTCATTACCATCGGCACTTGTAATACTCCAGCTGCATTGATCGTCTCAAAAAACAACCCTTCAGAAGTAGATGCATTTCCAATCGTTCCCCAAGCTACTTCATTTCCACTAACTGAAAATTGTTGATCTTTATCTGCGTCTGGAATCGCTCTATAGTATTTTGAAGCTTGTGCAAGTCCAAGTAAACGAGGCATTTGCCCAGCAGTTGGAGAAATATCTCCACTCGAGTTCTTTTGCTCTGTTAGTTTCTTCCAGTTCCCATTTTCATCTAAACTATGTGTTGCAAAGTGTCCTCCCATTTGGCGCCCACCTGACATTGGATCATTTTCAATATTGGCATCACCGAATAAACCAGCAAAAAACTGTTGGATATTTAACTGACCAATTGCCATCATAAAGGTTTGATCGCGGTAGTATCCGGATCTGAAATCTCCATTCTGAAAAGCTTTAGCCATTGCTAATTGTGGTACTTCTTTTCCATCTCCAAATATCCCAAACTTAGCTTTACCTGTTAAAACTTCACGACGACCTAGTAAACTACATTCTCTACTGATCTTTGCAATTGTATAATCTTGAATAACCTCTTTCTTAAAATCTTCAAAAGAAAGTGCTGTGTTTTTTTTATTTTGACTCATCGCGTAATCTAATATTTTACAGGATACGAATATAAAATAATCCAAGCAAAAAAGCTAATTTAAACCCAAGTAAAATTGTGAATTCCCACACTAATTCTTTGAACTTAACAAGCTAAAACATTAAAATAAATAAGAATTTAAAAATCATATCTTAAAAAAAAGCTTTTGATTACTAAATCCTCAACTTGCTAAAAAGAAAAAAGCCTTTGTTTTCATCAACAAAGGCTTTTTTAAAATTTATTCGATAACGGTTAACATCGACGCTAAAGGAAATCTCACTTTCTTCATCGGCATCAACCAATCATTTTCTGCATCTCTTTCTCCTAAAGCTAAGATTGTAACACTCTTCAATCCCTTTTTATCCAATCCTAAGAAGGCATCCAATTGATCATTGTGAAAACCTTCCATTGGAGAGGCGTCAATTTTCAATTCTGCTGCTGCTGCAATTGCCATTCCAAAAGCGATATACGCTTGTCTGGCAGCATGTTGAAACTGTTGTTCTTGCGTTTGTCCTTTAAAATTAGCTTTAATGCTATTTTTGAAATCGTCCATCTCCCCTTTTGGCAAGGCTCTGATGGCTTCCATATTGTCAAAAACAGCGTCAATACGCGCTGCTGTATAGCTATCCCAAGCGGCAAAAATCAAAAGATGCGAACATTCTTTGATTTGCATTTGGTTCATCGCAATAGGAAACAACTGCTCTTTTACTTCTTGGTTTTTAACCAAAATCATTTCGAAAGGCTGTAATCCAGATGATGTAGGCGCCAAGCGAGCAGCTTCTACAATTTGCATTACGTTGTCATCTTCTAACTTAACTGCGCTATTATAGCGTTTTGTAGCATAGCGCCACTGTAAATTATCTAATAATGTCATGTTCTAATTTTTAAATTTTAGACAAAAAAGCCGCTACATTGGTTTCAATTCGCTGATCGATATTCGAAACATCTGCTTTTACAAAAGGCTCTCCTAAAATATGTTCATACAACTCAATATAGCGCTCTGAAATAGTTTGAATGTATTCGTCGGACATTTCTGGTACTTGTTGTCCTTCTTTTCCTTGGAAATCGTGACTAATTAACCATTGACGAACGAATTCTTTTGACAATTGCTTTTGAGGTTCTTCCTTCGCTTGACGCTCTGCGTATCCTTCTGCATAGAAATAACGCGAAGAATCTGGGGTGTGAATTTCGTCAATCAATACAATCTTTCCTTCTTTGGTTTTGCCAAATTCGTATTTTGTATCTACGAGAATCAATCCTCTTTGAGCCGCAATTTCACTTCCTCTTTGATATAAGGCTCTTGTATACTGCTCCAAAACAAGGTAATCTTCTTCTGAAACAATACCACGAGCGAGAATATCTTCTCTGGAAATGTCCTCATCGTGCAACCCTAATTCCTCCTTCGTTGAAGGGGTGATAATCGGTTGTGGCAATTGGTCGTTTTCCTTTAACCCTTCAGGCAAGGCAACACCACACAATACTCTTTTTCCTTCTTTGTATTCTCTAGCCGCATGTCCTGCTAAATAGCCTCGAATTACCATTTCCACCTTAAAAGGTTCACAAATATGCCCAACTGCAACATTGGGATCAGGACTAGCAATCAGCCAATTCGGCACGATGTCTTCAGTCAGCTGCATAAATCGCGTTGCAATTTGATTCAATATTTGTCCTTTGTAAGGAATCCCCTTAGGCATAATCACGTCAAAAGCAGATAAACGATCCGTTGCTACCATAACCAAAACTTGGTCTGCAATGGTGTAAACTTCTCTTACTTTTCCGTGGTACACACTTTTTTGGTTTGGAAATTTAAAATTAGTCTGTGTGATTGTGTTACTCATATATGTATGTTGTGTAGTTCTTTCTGTTTAGTACGCTAATAAATCCAATAGCGCGGTTTCAAATCTACCTTTTGGCAAATATTGATCTTCTAAAGCTTTCACAAATGGGATGGCTGTTTCGATACTTCCTACGCGTTTTACTGGCGCGTCTAAGTGTTCAAAACAGTTTTCCATAATCATTGCTGATAGGTCACTTGCAATACCTCCAAATAGAGTGTCTTCTTGCAAAATTATAACTTTATTTGTTTTCTTTACTGATTTATATACAGTTTCTGTATCTAACGGTTGTAAGGTACGCAAGTCAATTAAATCGGCTTTGATTTCCGGGTGTTTCTCCAATGTTTCTAACGCCCAGTGTACTCCTGCTCCAAAAGAGACAATCGTTACATCTGCTCCTTCTTTTACTAAAGCCGCTTGACCAAATGGAATGGTATAATAGTTGCTCGGTACATCTTGGTAAATACTTCTGTACAATTGCTTGTGTTCGAAGAAAATAACCGGGTTAGGATCGTTAATTGCAGTATTCATCAATCCTTTTGCATCTATTGGGAATGCAGGATAAACTACTTTCAATCCTGGTGTTTTTGTAAACCAAGCTTCATTGGTTTGCGAGTGGAAAGGCCCAGCTTGTGTTCCTCCTCCACATGGCATACGCACCACTACATCGGCTTTTTCATTCCAACGGTAGTGTACTTTTGCCAAATAGTTTACAATTGGGTTGAATCCAGTTGACACGAAATCGGCAAATTGCATTTCCATAATTGCCTTTCCTCCGTTGATTGAATATCCCATGGCAGCAGAAACGATTGAACTCTCACAAATTGGCGTGTTGCGAATGCGTCCTTTGCCAAATTGCTCTACGAATCCGTCGGTTACTTTAAATGCTCCTCCATATTCTGCAATATCTTGTCCCATGATGATTAACTCGGGGTGTTTCTCGAACGACTGTTTTAATCCTTCTGAGATTGCATCGATTAAACGAATGTTTTTCATCTCCCCACTTGCTTCTACGTGTTCATAGGTAAATGGTGCGTACATATCATTCATTTCCGTTTCCAGATTCGCTTGGATTGGCTCCTCTTCTTGGGTGCGTTTCCAATCGGTATCGATTTCTTTTTTGAATGCCGCTCTAATTTCCTCATCTAAAGCATCGGTTAAAACACCGATTTCTTTTAAGTAAGCGCGGTAATTTTCAACTGGATCTTTCTTCTCCCACATGTCCATCAACTCCTGTGGAACGTATTTCGTACCACTCGCCTCTTCGTGTCCTCTTCTTCTAAAAGTCAAGAACTCCACCAATACGGGACGTGGGTTTTCGCGCATTGATTTTGCCAATGCGTCAATCTTTGTATAGACTTCCAAAATGTCATTTCCATCGATGATGTGGCTTTCCATTCCATACCCAATGCCGCGATCAGCTAAGTGCTCACAACGGTATTGTTCGTTTGTTGGCGTTGATAAACCATATCCGTTATTCTCGATAACAAACAACACGGGTAAATCCCAAACAGAAGCTACGTTTAAGGCTTCGTGAAAATCTCCTTCTGAAGTTGCGCCTTCTCCTGTAAATACAGCGGTAATTTTCTTTTCTTCACGCAATTTATGAGCTAAGGCGATTCCGTCTGCCACACCTAATTGTGGACCTAAATGCGAAATCATCCCTACGATATTAAACTCTTGGGTACCGAAGTGGAACGAGCGATCTCTTCCTTTTGTAAAACCTTCTCCTTTTCCTTGCCATTGTGAAAACAAACGGTACAACGGAATATCTCTAGAGGTAAAAACACTTAAATTACGGTGCATAGGCAACACATACTCATCGTTCTCTAAAGCAGCTACAATACCGACCGATATTGCTTCTTGCCCAATTCCAGAAAACCATTTCGACACTTTTCCTTGACGGATTAAAATAAGCATCTTTTCTTCAATCATTCTTGGTTTCAATAGCCTTTTATACAGCTCAACTAACGTTTGATCCGATAGGTCTTTTCGGTTATAATCTATATGTTTCATAATTGGTTTTAAAGGGCACTAAAATAAAGCTTAAATAGGAACTCTACAAACTAATTTGCACAACATTTTGCCACTAAATTTTCACCTCCTTTTCCAAGGAAGTTATTTCCTTCTTCACTCCTTCTTCACTCCTTCTTCAATTTTGCATTCAACAAGCACCAGAAGAAACAAAACAACTGATTCTTAAACTTTTAGACTCTTAAAGCTTATCCTTTGGATTAAAATTCGTATCTTGGAGAATCGAATGTTAAACTTTAATTTTTTATTATGGGAAAAGGAGATTTAAAAACAAGAAGAGGGAAGATTGTAAATAAATCATATGGTCGTAGAAGACCGAGAAAGGCTAACAAACCTACTTCTTCTAAAGGATAATAAATAGAAAAAACAAAGCGGATATCTCAAAAAGACATCCGCTTTGTTTTTTATTGCCCTTGTGATTTACTTTCTTTTACAAGTCTGATTCCCTTCAATGCGAAGAGAAGAATGAATCGTTTTAATTTGATTTTCTTTTCTTAACGTTGGGTTTGTTTTGATGATATACTTTGCATTAACTGCTCCAATTTTTTCTGAAATGGAAGAAATATACTTTAAGATTGTTGCTGTTATTTCATAAGGCAGCTTCATTGATACTATCATTTGATACTATCACAAAGTTAAACATTTAATTCATCAGTGATGCCTAATCATATAAAATTAGGAAGAATACGGGGGCGCGGATTTAAGGTTGTAATCCGTGCCTTTTATATCCTATAAACAATACTTGATAGCGAAGATTGCACTCGAGGCATCAGCCGAATGGAACGAAGTCAAATTCGCGCGATCCGAGATTAGTATCCACATAAATAATCGCATCAATCCGCTTTTAAACTGTTTAAGATGAGTTCGTTTAGACTTTGTTTCTGGCTTTTGTATTTTTTAAAAACCTGATGAATTTCTTCTTTGGTATAATGATTCACAATAAACGCTGCTAACTTAGGTTCTGCAATATAATTGTAACCAGCATATTGCCCCAAATTCAATACAGCATTTAAGAAATTTTTGGCGTTAAATTTATGTATTTCCTCAGCATATAAATAGATAATACTTTGAGGAACATTACGATCTAAAACCTCTAGCATTTTTTTATAATTCTGTTCATAATAAAGTATTTTGAAATATAAATCTGCATAATCAGTACTTTCTGCATAACAGGAGAAACTATTGCGCAAAGATGATAAAACCTTTATTCTAAACCTGGATACTAACATTTCATCGTCTAAATGTTCTACAATAAACAAATAGTCTTCTATAGTAGGATCTAATAGAAAATGATCTGCCTTAAGTTGAGCTAACCCTTGGTAATTTTCATTCACTCTATATAGCTCATCAAGTAAATTAATATAAGGTACATTATAATACGGATTATAATTTGAAGCGATAATTTCTTTACAATACTTTGCAGTTAGATCCCTATCATAATCAACTAAATGCTCTAATAACAGTAGATTATATTTATTTTCATACCTGATAGGCTCAAATAACCTATAGTGATCTTTAAAGGTATCAGTCTCTATTGAGATAGCTAGAAAAAAGTATAATTGCTCTACTTCGACCTTTCGTTTTTTATTCTTATTGTATTCAAGTAATTTAGTTATTTCAATAGAAAATACTTGTTTAATACTAGGATTGCTGTTTTGGGTATATATTTTAGCTAATAATTCCAGGGTTATCGTCTCTAGGTGGAAATCACTTTGATCATAAAGCTTAATAAACAACTGTTTTACTATATTTTCTTGTGTAGTATGATCTTTAATATTTACAAGAGCTAAACTGTAAAAGTCGACAAGTTTAACTATAAAAGTTTCAATTCGCTTTGAGGTATAGTTCACTCGATTTCCTAGGAAATACATTCTTTTCATACTGTAGTGATACAAGTCAAATACACTAGACTGACCAATAGATACCAACATAAAATCTTGAACGGGCTTCAACGCTAAGGCCAGTAAATCCACATACTTTTTTATGTCTTTTGCATCAGCTGATTTTCGTTTTCCGAACACCGCTTTATGCACATCATCAAAAATAGTTTCAAGATTTTGAACAGTATAGATTTTCTGTTCTTTTTCCTGAAAAGTAAGTAAAAATTCTTGCTCTACTTCTTTGTTTTTTTTAAACAATTCTAAAAACCAAGCATAAACTTGCTCTTGCCCAGTTTCATGGAGAAGTGCAGCACTAGGGGTTAGTTTTTTTGTTGAACTTCTTTGTTTTTTAAGCGTAGGCGTTTGGGTGCCTTTACTCGCACCATTTAACTGTTGATGCATTTCTTCCAGCATACAAAATTTATGGATACAAAGCCCCTCCTCTAACTCACCACAATCACAAGTCATCGTTACTACTTGCTTGCCTTTTAACCTAATATGCACGTCAAAACTATATGCATCATCATCGACAAAGCCAACCCAATAATCTTTTTCTTCTTGGTCTAATTCACGAACGACTAAATGATTCGTTTTTAAAGCAGGTTACTGTTTAAGCAATTGAAGTATTGTCATCTATAACTACTAATTAATATTTCTTATGGAGTATGAACGAAAAATATACTGTAGAGATCCTATATTTATCTTAACTTGTAAATACCCATTGAAGCCGCACAACAGCGCTCCTTAATTCTTTCTAAAATCTTCCAATTTAGTAAATATGAGTTCACTAAAATCTAATGAATATCTCCAAGGTATACCTATCGTTATCAACAAATATACAATAATTCACATTTGTATATTGCTTAATCCTTCCGAATTAGATTCGACTATATAAAATTTAACCTCGATGGCACGGAGGCTTTAGCCAAAGCGATTACGCACTATCATTTGATACGATGAAAGGCTACATTCAAGCATAAAAAAAGGGCTGATCGTTAAATCAGCCCTTTTATGTCTCTATTCTTTATCTTCTAAAACGAGTTTAGACCACAACTGAAAACTCAAATTCTCAACCAATTGAATCATGTCATCCATGGAGCTATTGGCTAATACGATAACCCCTTCTTTTCGCTCCGGGCTAAAGCTGACAAAATTGGAGTAAGCCACGTCTATACCGCGATGAAAATAGAGGGATTCGTTATCTCCGAAGAAGTTTAATCGCCATCCCAAGCTAATCCAATCATCGGGAGTAATCATATACGTTGGCTTCTGCATAAGGGCTAATTCTTTGTGTTTGGGATCAAAATACGCCTGAATATAGGTAGATAAATCCTCTATTGTAGAATACCCTTGCGTGGAAGGCAAGAAGATGTCCATATAGCTTGCTTTGTTGTCTAGTCCTAAATCAACCTTGCCTATCGATTCTACTGGCTTGGTTTTTCTGGATTTAATCAACTGCGTAGACGGCAATTTATAGTGGTCTACGATATGCGTTTTAAACAAATCCGCATAGGGTTTGTTGTATACACGAGCCAAAGCATCTCCTAAGACACTGCTGCCAAAGATAGAGAAACGACCTCTTACCTTTAGGGTATCTAATTCGATATCTTGGGCTAGATAATGGGCAATAGACGGATTTCCTATACTGATTTCTTGTCCTTTTTTCTTCTTTTTATTGGATACTAAATCCTCGCCTACTAAAGTGATTTTTGGAAAGAAAGGCAGCATCGCACTTCCATTAGCCAAAGAGGAAAAAGAAAAGGACAGCGTATCTTTAAACGGCTGTGGATAGTATGCATTGATGTCTTCCCACAGTTTTACTTTGCCTTCTACATCTGCTTGGGCCAAAATCGTGTTGGTGAAGATGGAGGTAAATGTTCCTAAGGCGAATAATCCCCTTTTGTTATCGATATCGCGAATTAACTTGGATTTCTTCTTCAAGCCATAATAATACACTTGATCTCCTTTAATAATAGCCAAGGCAATTTCTCCTTGTTCAGGTAACAGATTGGCATTATCTAAAATGATATCTTCCAGTGATTTTTCTTGTAAACCTTGTCGTAAGTCGTCTTGATTTACATAATCTAAAATGCGAAACCCTATAATATTTGCCTCTTCATCAAAAGCGAAATTGACAATAGCTGTATCTTTTTCAAATTGTGTTTTAAACAAAGGGGTTTGGTCGTCATTCAACCCATAGTATTCGATATTGACAATCGACCCTAAGTTTTGCTTCATCTCATCAAAGAAAGCTTCTACCGTATTGAAGGGCACTCTACTTTGAAGGGACTCTGAAAAACGATGATAGAATTGATCGTAATTGCTGGTATTGTAATCTTCTCTGAAGATTTCCATCACCTGCTCTACTCGATTCTGTGCTTGTAGAGACAGTAAACCACCGAACAAACAAAAAAGCAATAGCAAACGCTTGAACATAATATCTTTTTACTTTATAAAAATTAAAGGTAGTCATTTAGAAATGAATCCTTGATACTTTTAACAAAACGAAAGTGTTTTTCACTAGAATTAGGAAATAGTCTACTGTTTTTTTATGCGATGTAAATGAAAGGCAATCTAGTGCATTGCCCTTCATTTATAGATTACGCAATCCATTGACTTTTTCTATACTGCTCTGGCGTTTGATTGGTTGCCTTTTTGAAAATAGTCACAAAATAAGACGCATGCTCAAAGCCTAATTCATTGGCTATTTCACTAATAGAATGCGTGGTATAACTCAACAATCGCTTCGCCTCTAGAATAATGTGTTGCTTAATCAAATTACCCGAGGTTTGCCCTAAAATAGTACGGCAAATCTTATTGAGGTAATTCGTACTGATATGCAACATATCCGCGTATTCTGACGGCATCTTATGGGTTTTAAAATGCTGTTCAATGAGCATTTGGTACTTCTGTATTTTTTCGTGCAAGGCATTGTGTATTTTGATGGTATGCTGAGGCACGTGTATTCGATCTAATTCTATTAGAAGTATATTCAAATAAGAACGCAATACTTTCTGAGTGGCTTTTTTCTGCATTCTAAACTCTTCCAACATTTGCCACAAGAGGAATTGCATGCCTTTTACCGCCTCTTGAGGGACGTAAAAAGCCGTTTGATTTCCTTCGTTAAAGTAAGAAAACTGATGCAATACATTGGTGTTGTATCGCAACGAAAAGAAGTCGGTCGTAAAACCAATTACGGTTCCTGTGCTTCCTTCTTCTAAGGTAATGGTGTTAATACAATTGGGTTTGATAATCAAGACTTGTCCTGATCTAAATCGGATTCTATCTTGGTCTACAACAAGCGCTCCCTCCCCTTTATCGATACAGAGGATCAAATAAAAAGCGGGGGTATGTGGCGCAGCTAATACAGGATATTTTTGGAGTAAATTCTCAAGAGAATCCATCCAAATATCTTGTTTCGCATTGAATAAACCCAATGTGCAAACGGGTACTCTTGTCGCTTGCATATGGTTGTTTTTTTCTGGTTCAACTTCACTCTTTACATCGAAGTAGAACAAAAGGTCCAATAACTAAGGCTTAAGCTACTAGAGCATTGCTACAACGATGTGGTTCTCTCAAGGGATTAAACCCATTCGGGCGGTTGAAAAACAGAATAAATAAAGGCAGTGACCTCCAAGGTATTTACATCACTTGGGTAGGGTTTATTTTCTAAAAGAATAGGGCGAATCTCATACGCTTCATAAGCCATGGATTGACTGAATAAAGGTTGTATTTCCTTCATTTTTAATTGAGGAAGGTCCATTTTCTTATCCGAATCTTCCGATAATTCGCTTTGAAGATAACAACTTCCATAACACATGGGAATAGCGTCAAAGCGGTTAATACAGATATTTTCAGCAATGTACGCTTGATTAATATAGAATGAGGTTAGGATCCAAAAACTCGAGGTGTTTTGGTATATAAATGAAAGCAATAAAAGTAGTAACAGTTGCTTTTTCATCTTATCGTTCCTCCTTCAACAATTGTTTGATATCCAGTATTAATCGATCAACATCAGTTGCATTTGTTCCATCGTAAACCCCGCGAATATGCTGTTTGCTATCAATTAACAAAAAACCTCCACTATGCGCATACCCTCCAGGGACATTGTTTTCTTGGTAAGCTTGCATGAAATAGCCTTGTGCCAATTGATGGATCACTCCTTCTTCTCCATGTAAAAACTGCCATTTTGGAGCTTGAACACCAATGGATTCACTAAAAGCTTTTAACAGGGGAATGGTGTCGTTTTTTGGATCAATGGTATGGGAAACAAATAGGACATTTTCCTGCGTTTGATAAGCATCGTACACCCTTTTCATTTCGAAATTCATCTTCGGGCAAATGGTCGGGCATTGCAAGAAGATAAAATCCGCTACATACACCTTCCCTGCAAGTGTTTGATTTGAAACAACCAGACTATCCTGATTAATCAATGAAAATGGGGGAATTTGATACGGCTTCTCCTTTCGTTCTCCTGTTGCGGCAACTTCTTCTGTAGGGTTACCCAAATACGGCAATTGCTTCACTTCTTTGGAGCAAGCCCAAAAAAAAGGAACAACAAGAAAAAGGAGTATTTGTTTCATCTAACAAAAGTACTAAAAATAACAAAGCACTGTTCGATAAAAACAGTGCTTTGTTCACGCCATAATAAAGGCTATGTTTATTTCTTGACAATCTTTTCTGTCGTCTTGATTCCATTGGCAAATACAATGGAGAAAATATACGTTCCCTCAGCCAAAGCTTTGCAGTTGATTGTCGTTGTATGTTGCGCTTCGAGTACTTTGCTTCCACTCATATTATACACCACAACTGTTTTAACCTCATTGGGTGAATGAATATAAACTGCATCTGTAGTGGGGTTTGGATATATCTGATAGCTGGCTTGTTCAAATTTATCCGTAGACAATACGCCATTCACCCCTTTAGCAAAAAAGTAGAGCGATAATGGAAAATCGCCTTGTCCCTCTTTAAAACGCGCATCAGGCACGGTGATTTTAAATTCGTGTGTTCCCTTTTCAAGATGGGCAATAGGGAGGATTCGATTGGGAATTACATCTCCAGGACACCAATTGTTCCAACTGGTCCAATCTGCTTCACTTTTAGGTCGCGAACCGTAAATTCCATTGCCCTGGGTATTGTACTGGCGATAAGGTTCACAAGACTTCCCTCCTGGCTTATAGGTTTCGATCAATGTGCCATCCAAATAGACTTGATGCGTACGGCGAATATATTCCTCTCCTCCACTGTTTGCTCCGTGGTTTGAAGTAATCAAATGAAAAAACGACTCATTAAGCGCTTCTTCTAATTCAAATTGATAGATTTTTGTTGTAGTACCTGCTTCATCTGTTGCATTGTAATTGTTAAACGAATCTCTGCTAGCCAAAGGCAATAAGAAAAAGGTATCTAAAGGATTTCCTGTCTCTTGTGATTTCAATTTCAACGTCCCTTCAAACACGTCTGATCGTCCCGCACATCCTTGCACTTCATTATTGGCCGCATAAGGCACGCCAAACACATTAAATTCAATCCAAAAGTCATACGCCGCAAAAGATCGATCCTTGAACATAGGAACCAAATGCGTCAAATCAAAGACATAAGGGACTTCTTTCGGTTGTTTATTTTTATTCATAAAAGGCGTAATAAAACGCCCAATCTCAATCGACTTCTTATTTTGCTCCGTTAGAGGTTCTCCTTGAGGAACCAACGAGAGAAAAACACCGCCAATACGGTCGTAATTATCACAAAGCGCACCTATCGTAACCTCTACTTCTAAGGTGGACAAAATTGCCTGACGCTCTTCTGCGCTCATTTTTTTTGCATATAGTGCATTATTTAGCCGCACAATACCTGGAGGTGTGGCTTCTTCAGACGTTGCGGCATACCCATCGTAAAAAACAATTTTGTCGAAAATTGTCGTTGTACGGGTATTCTCTTGTGCAAAGCTTAATGAACTAAACAAACAAGTTGTCATCAAGCTCAACAAGGGTAGTTTTCTCTTCATTGATTTATAAATTAACAGATTGGTTTGCGGTTTATGCTGTTGTCATTTCTCTCCAAATTCTCCTTGTCAAACCCGGAGTAACTAACCTCTTTCTTCCCTTTTGATTTCTTGTTCCTTTACAACAAGTATAGCTGCTGCAAAAACACTAAAAAACGATTAACTGAAAAGAAAAAGAAACAACAATAATTTAACTTAAAATTATACTAAAATAAAAGAATAAACAAGTGCCTCTTTCTTTTTATTTCATTTATAATTTTCCTGCCTTTTGCGTACAAAAAAGCCCACAAAAAGAGTTTTTTTGTGGGCTTCAATCCTTACTTCTATTTTTTAATCTAACGCATATTTCATCCAAACATTGGGTTCAATATAACGTCCTATATTTTTTTCGATATCGATCTCAATGGGATTTAATGCAAAATCGATGACGTAATTTCCAGAACTTTGAAACGAGCGATTGGTCCATTGCTCCCATTCCTGTACACTACCTTCTACGAACATGGCTTTGGAGCATACCTTAACAAGAGTAGCTCCATTTTTACAATGGGTGCGAATCCAAGGATCAAAAGGCCATCCGTCTTCGTTTTTCCACATAATATAATCCTCCATTTGCTGCAGGGGATATTGATACTTTCGATTTGGTCGAATAGGCAAGATAAACGAATCTACTTGTTGCTCTTTGGCAATGGCCTTCATAAAACGCACTAGCGTATTGCTTATGCCTTTTCCTTGATAGGCTGGATTCACTCCGATTTGCAAGGCACATAACACATTAGGCGTTTTTCCTGCTTGTCTATCCAAAAATGCGCGTTCCAAGGCCCAATCCCATCCTTCTGCGGGCAGATTATCCAATTCCGCAGCTGTTAAACTGAGCGGCACACAATTTCCATTTCCGACTACTTCTTGTCCGTCAACTAAGAAAAACTGGTACAGTGGAAATTCGACGTAAAGGTCTTCCCAGTATTTAACATTTACTTTATCTTGTAAAATAAACGTGGGCCATTCACTATAAGCATTTACTTTTTCCAATAATACATCATATTGAGGTAAATAGGTTTTCGATGTTCTTATGAAAGAAAAGTGGCTTGTATCGCTGTCCATGATTTTAAAAATTGCCTAGGATGAATCTATTTTTATTAAACAGGCCAAAGATACTCTTTCTTCCCAAATCACCTGCGCTTTTCCTATTTTCTACCTTTTGTTAACCAAACGATAAACTTCTTCTCTTTTCTATTTTAAAATAAATCACTAATTTAGAAGAACTTAAACAGGTTGGGTGTTTTATTTAGCGAGGAAAAAACAACTACTTAAAAAAAATCAACCCAATAGTATGCGTGCATATTATTTTTTTCTTATATTTGAGTTTAACCAACTTGAAATGAAGGACAAAACAATAGACTATACTTTACGAGCAACTTGGCAAGCCGTAGCGAGGATGTATAACGAAGAAGCTGCTAAATACGACGCGACGATGTCTTTGGCTTTTGCTCTGTTGAGTATTGACAAAAAAGGTACACCTTCTACTCTATTAGGACCCAATATGGGCATGGAAGCAACGAGTTTAACTCGTACACTAAAAAAAATGGAGGAAAAAGGATTAATCACTAGAGAGAAAAACCCGAATGACGGTCGAGGGGTTATCATAAAGCTCACTCCTTTAGGACTTGAAAAGAGAGAACTTTCCAAAGATAAAGTAAAACGATTCAACGAAGCGATACGCAAGCATTTGACAGAAGAGCAAATTGCCAATTTTATCGCTGTTACAGAAACGATAAATCAATTGATTGCTGACAAGGCTATTTTTGACTCTAAGAAGTAGCGAAATAGAATTTAAAAAAGTATTAACCCTAGGAATTGTATAAACATATGAAAAGAAGAATTAAAAAAGTGGCTGTAATTGGTTCAGGTGTCATGGGATCAGCTATTGCATGTCATTTTGCCAATATTGGTGTTGAGGTATTGTTAATGGATATTGTTCCCAATGCTTTAACTCCAGAAGAAGAGAAAAAAGGTTTATCTTTAAATGACCGTGCGATTCGAAACAAAGTTGCACAGACTCATTTAACGAATGCACTCAAATCAAAGCCATCCCCTATTTATACGCCTCGCTTTGCCGATCGTATTACAGTTGGAAACCTAGAAGACGATCTAGCGAAAATCAAAACCGCAGATTGGATTATTGAAGTGGTTATTGAACGTCTAGATATTAAAAAATCAGTATTTGAAAACATCGAGAAGCACAGAAAACCGGGCACTTTAATTACTTCTAATACTTCTGGAATTCCGATGAAATTACTCGTTGAGGGTCGTTCGGAGGATTTTAAACAACATTTCTGTGGGACACACTTCTTTAACCCACCGCGTTATTTACCTTTATTTGAAATTATCCCTGGTCCTCAAACGGCTCCAGCTGTGGTTTCTTTTTTCCAGAACTACGCGCGTGTATTTTTAGGTAAAACACCCGTTTTATGTAAAGATACTCCTGGTTTTATTGGAAATAGAATTGGAGTGTATTCGATGGCCATGGTCATGCAACTTACACAAGAGATTGGACTTACCATTGAAGAGGCCGATACCTTAACAGGATCTTTCTTAGGACGTCCTAAAACGGGAACCTTCAAGTTAGGTGATTTAGTTGGATTGGATACGGCAATTAACGTAACGATGGGACTAAAACAAAATTGTCCGGACGATGCCATGATTCAAGAGGTAAAAGACAATGCAGCCTTGAACTTCTTACTGGAAAATAAATTCTTAGGAGATAAAACCCGAAAAGGATTCTACTACAAAGAAATAGACAAAGACGGCAAAACCAACCGCTTTGCCCTAGACTTAAATACGTTAACCTATAGACCTTTAGAACGCGCTAAAATTGAAGCTGTTGAAACGGCTAATCAAGCAGGTGGTACTAAAGCAAAATGGTCTGTACTTCTAGCAGATCAAGGAAAAGCAGGTATGTTGATGCGCAAGCACTTTGCGTCTTTATTTGCTTACGTTTCTCAACGTGTACCCGAAATTACCGATACCTTATTCTCTATTGATGACGCTATGCGTACAGGCTATGCTTGGAAATACGGACCATTCGAAACTTGGGATGTGTTGGGACTTCAAAAGGGTATCGACTTAGTTGAAAAAGAAGGGTATCAAGTAGCCCAATGGGTAAAAGACTTAGCCGCTTCGGGAGCAACGAGTTTTTACAAAATTGAAAATGGCAAGAAGTTATTCTACAACCAACAAGCGCAAACTTTTGACGCTATTCCAGGTCAAGATGCCTTTATTATCTTAAACAATATCCGCAATACCAATAAAGTTTGGGGGAATAGCGAAGCTACCCTACTCGATTTGGGTGATGGAATTGTAAACTTAGAATTCCACTCGAAAATGAATACCATTGGCGGTGGGGTTTTAGCAGGACTAAACAAAGCCGTTGAAATTGCAGAAAATGATTTCGAGGGATTAGTTGTCGGAAACCAAGGTTCAAATTTCTCGGTTGGGGCCAATTTGATGATGATTTTCATGATGGCCGCAGAACAAGATTGGGATGAATTGAATATCGCCATCAAAATGTTCCAAGACACGATGATGAAAATGCGTTATTCTGCGATTCCAGTTGTCGCTGCTCCTCACGGGATGACCTTTGGCGGTGGATGTGAACTTAGTTTACACGCGGATAAAGTAGTTGCCGCAGCCGAAACCTATATTGGATTGGTTGAGTTTGGTGTAGGATTAATCCCTGGTGGTGGTGGTTCTAAAGAGATGACCCTTAGAGCGGCTGACTTGTACCGCAAAAACGACGTTGAATTGAATACGTTACAAGAGCATTTCTTAACCATTGGAATGGCAAAAGTAGCTACTTCAGCAGAAGAAGCTTTTGACTATAATATTCTTCAAAGAGGAAAAGACCTTGTGGTAGTGAACAAAGATCTTCAAATTGCTCAAGCCAAACGCGAAGCGTTGGTTATGGCTCAAGCAGGTTATACGCAACCAGTAAAACGCAAAGACGTCAAAGTATTAGGGCGTCAAGCTTTAGGTATGTTCTACGTTGGAACAGATAGTATGATGGCAGGAAAGTACATCTCAGAACACGATCACAAAATTGCTAATAAATTAGCTTACGTGATGGCTGGAGGAGATTTATCTGAAGCGACTTTAGTTTCAGAACAATACTTGCTTGACTTAGAAAGGGAAGCTTTCCTTTCGCTATGTGGAGAGCGTAAAACTTTAGAGCGTATCCAGCACATGCTGAAAACAGGTAAACCTTTGAGAAACTAATTAACCAACTAATTACAGAAACATGAAAACTGCATATATAGTAAAAGGATATAGAACAGCTGTGGGAAAAGCTCCTCGTGGTGTCTTTCGCTTTAAAAGACCCGATGAGTTAGCAGCAGAAACCATCGAATACTTAATGAACGCACTACCTGAATTTGACAAGTCGCGCATTGATGATGTCATGGTAGGAAATGCAATGCCGGAAGCGGAACAAGGGTTAAACATGGGACGCCTAATTTCCCTCATGGGATTAAAAGTAGATGATGTGCCTGGTGTTACCGTAAATCGCTATTGTGCATCGGGAATTGAAACTATTGGTATGGCTGTGGCTAAGATTCAAGCTGGAATGGCGGATTGTATCATTGCTGGTGGTGCGGAAAGCATGAGTTATATTCCCATGGGTGGATACAAACCGACCCCCGATTACGGTGTTGCTAAAGCAGGACACGAAGATTATTACTGGGGCATGGGCTTGACAGCTGAAGCAGTGGCCAATGACTACAAGGTATCTCGTGCCGATCAAGATGAATTCGCTTATCAATCGCATCTGAAGGCTTTAAAAGCACAAGCAGATGGGAAATTTGCCAATCAGATTGTACCCATTACCGTTGAGGAAGTATTTGTCAACGAAAAGGGAAAAAGAGAAAGCAAATCGTATACAGTAACTCAAGATGAAGGACCACGTATGGGAACATCAGTAGAAGCTTTATCAAAACTGAGACCGGTTTTTGCTGCTGACGGATCCGTAACAGCAGGAAACTCTTCTCAGATGAGTGACGGGGCTGCTTTTGTGATGGTTATGTCAGAAGAAATGGTCAAGGAACTCAATATTGAACCCATTGCCCGTATGGTAAACTATGCGGCCGCAGGTGTTGAACCTAGAATCATGGGAATTGGCCCGATTAAGGCAATTCCAAAGGCACTGAAACAAGCCGGTTTGCAGTTAAAAGACATCGATTTAATCGAATTAAACGAAGCCTTTGCTTCGCAATCCTTGGCTGTCATTAGAGAACTGGGTATTAATCCCGAAATCGTCAATGTAAATGGAGGAGCCATTGCCCTAGGACATCCTCTTGGCTGTACAGGTGCTAAACTATCGGTTCAATTATTCGACGAAATGAAACGCAGAGGCTCTAAATACGGCATGGTAACCATGTGTGTGGGAACAGGACAAGGAGCTGCTGGAATATACGAATTGCTATAACCAATCTATTAACCATAAAAAAAATAACCATGAATACAGCTATAACAAGAGGAGGTCAATACTTAATACAGGAAACAAAAAGCGAAAACATCTTTACTCCTGAGGACTTTTCAGAAGAGCAATTGATGATGCGCGATTCGGTAAAGGAATTTATCGACAAAGAGGTTTGGCCACACAAGAATAGATTTGAAAATAAAGATTACGCTTTCACGAAAGAGTGTATGCAAAAAGCGGGAGAGCTAGGCCTTTTAGGAGTTGCTGTTCCAGAAGCTTACGGTGGATTGGAAATGGGCTTTGTTTCTACCATGCTCGTTTGTGATTACATCTCTGGAGCTACAGGCTCCTTCTCTACTGCTTTTGGAGCACATACAGGGATTGGAACCATGCCTATTACCTTATACGGAAATGAAGAACAAAAACTAAAATACGTTCCTAAACTAGCAAGTGGTGAGTGGTTCGGGGCTTATTGTTTGACTGAACCTGATGCTGGTTCGGATGCAAACTCAGGTAAAACGAAAGCCGTATTATCTGAAGATGGAAAATACTACAATATCACGGGACAAAAAATGTGGATTTCCAATGCGGGATTCTGTAATGTATTCATCGTTTTTGCTCGTATTGAAGAGGATAAAAATATCACGGGGTTTATTGTAGAAAACGATCCTTCAAATGGCATTGCGCTAGGAGAAGAAGAACACAAATTGGGAATTAGAGCCTCTTCTACTCGTCAAGTATTCTTTAACAATACCAAGGTACCTGTTGAAAATATGTTGTCTGAGCGCGGAAATGGATTTAAAATTGCCATGAATGCCTTAAACGTGGGGCGCATCAAACTAGCTGCTGCTTGTTTAGACTCTCAACGTCGTTTAATTACGGAGGCAATTAAATACGCCAACGAACGCGTACAGTTCAAAGTGCCTATTTCTTCTTTTGGTGCTATTCGCACCAAGATTGCCGAAATGGCAACCAATGCTTATGTAGGGGAATCGGCTTCCTATCGTGCAGCAGGAAGTATTGAGAAACGCATCAACCAGCGCATTGCGGAAGGAAATACACACCAAGAAGCAGAATTAAAAGGAGTAGAAGAATTCGCCATTGAGTGTTCCATCTTAAAAGTGGCGGTTTCAGAAGACGTACAAATGTGTACAGATGAGGGAATTCAAATCTTTGGAGGGATGGGATTCTCAGAAGATACCCCAATGGAAAGCGCATGGAGAGATGCTCGTATTTCCCGTATTTACGAAGGAACCAATGAGATCAACCGCATGCTAGCTGTGGGCATGTTGATTAAAAAAGCGATGAAAGGACACGTGGATCTATTAACACCGGCCATGCAAGTAGCGGATGAATTAATGAGTATCCCTAGTTTTGACACACCAGATTACACGGAATTGTTTACCGAAGAAAAGGAAATGATTGAGAAATTGAAAAAAGCCTTTTTAATGGTAGCAGGAAGTGCTGTTCAAAAATTTGGTCCGGACTTAGAAAAGCACCAAGCGCTTATGATGGCCGCGGCAGATATGATGATTGAAATCTACATGGCTGAAAGTGCTATTTTAAGAACAGAGAAATTAGCAAAAAGCAAAGGTGAACAACAAGTACAAGAGCAAATCGCTATGGCTCAACTCTACTTGTACCACGCTGTAGACATTGTGGCACAAAAAGGAAAAGAAGGGATTGCTTCTTTTGCAGAGGGTGATGAACAACGCATCATGTTAATGGGATTAAGAAGATTTACAAAATATGTAAATCTGCCAAATGTAAATGCATTACGCGAATCTATTGCCAAAAAAGCAATAGAAGCTAACGAATATGTTTTCTAAAGAAAACAAACGATTGGTTTAGTTTGTTAAAAAAAAAGACCGCTTCTCTCGTTTAGTCGAAAGGGCGGTCTTTTTGATTTCTTACAATAAGCGTAAAAAAACTTCATCGCACTTATACATATCAAATAACTAATTCGCATATATTTCCCTCATTACGTATGTTTTTTATAAAAAAATACTAAAATAACTAATAAAACAATTTATTTAGAACAATAAATCTATCTTTAGCCTATTATTCAAAACAGACAAAATGTACAATGGGGATTTAAACAAACATGGGTTATTTGACAGTAAAGGAGAACGAAGAGAATTTATTGCCATGAAACTACAGCATGCCTTGCGTCTCGAAAATAGCTATACAACCGCACAAATACAAAAAAATGACTTTTTTCAGCTTATTCTCGTCACTGGAGGGAAAGGGGTTCATTGCATCGACTTACAAACCTATGAAGTTAAGGCAGGAGATATCATTTTTCTCAATACTTGGCAACAACATCACTGGAGCTATGATGCTGCGATACAGGGATATGTACTGCGTTTTACTCCGAGTTTTATTACGCAATTCGTTTCTGATCATCTCTTTGTTCACGACCTACCCTTCTTCAAGCGATTTACCAAGCACAGTGTATTAGAACTGCAAGGAGAGTTAAAAGACAATATTCAGATTGCCATGGAGCGGATGCTTACAGCATACGAAACGGAAGATGGGGAATACATCAATTTGATACGAGCTTATCTTTTAGAAGTGCTTCTACTATCTAAAAAAGAGGTGGATCAGACTTCTCTAACTAGCCTTAACTCAGTAAAAAACAATGAATTAATTAAATCGTTTGAATCATTAATTGACAAGCACTTTTACGAATATCGCTTTCCAAAAGAATATGCTAAGGTTCTTTTGATTTCCCCAAATTACCTAAACGCCTTGTGTCAAAAAATTAAACACAAATCTGCTGGTGACATGATTCGCGATCGGATTTTAGTTGAATGCAAGCGACTGCTCATTCACACCGATTTATCTGCGAGTGAAATTGCGTACCAATTGAATTTTAAAGACAACTCCTACTTCTCGAGGTTTTTTAAAAAACACATCGGTGTAGGGCCAGATGAATATAGAAGAAAATAGTGAGTTGTTTGTTGTGAGTTGTTTGTTGTGAGTTGTTGTATGTTGACAGAGCCAACAACCTACCTACAGCCAACAACAAACTCCCTACAACTCCCAACCCTTTATTTTATCATACCAAAGTTTTCCGTCCTTTACTTCCAAAGGAGAATCGAAATTATTGGTATATAAAGCTCCCGTACCCAATCCTTGAGGCAGGGAACTATGTAGTGTAAAAGTCCATTGTGCGATTGCATTGAGGCCAATATTGCTCTCCAAAGCGGACGTAATCCACCACTTGATTTGCAATTGTTCAGCTATTTCAATCCATTCTTGACTTCCTTTAAAACCGCCAACCAAGCTTGGTTTTAAAATAATATACTGTGGCCGAATGGCTTGAAGTAAAGCTACTTTATCTGCATAAGCTGTTACGCCAATCAATTCTTCATCTAAAGCTATGGGCAAAGCTGTTGTTTTACAAAGGGCGGCCATTTCAGCAATCTGATGTTGTTTAATGGGTTGTTCAATACTGTGAATATCCAATTGCGCTAATTGCGCTAATTTCCTTGGCGCATCAGCAACTGTAAATCCGCCATTGGCATCTACTCTCAATTCAATTTGATCTACATTATAATGCTGTCGGATGTATTTTAACAGGTTGATTTCTGCATCGAAGTCAATCGCGCCAATTTTTAATTTAACACAAGTAAATCCTTGAGCGAGTTTTTCGTCTATTTGTTCTTTCATAAAAGCTTCCTCTCCCATCCAAATCAATCCATTAATTGGGATGGCTTGTTTACCTTGTACGAAAGCAGAGGGAAAAAGAACAAACGGATTATCGCTTTCCAACGATAAAAAAGCCTGTTCTACGCCAAATTGAATCGAAGGCCAGTCGCGCAGTGCTTCCCATAAATTATCTTTGCCCAAATGGATGTGTTCTATTACCCATTGCAACTGGTTTTCATAATCAGGGCGATCATCAAAACTAAGCGTTCGCAGTATTCCGCACTCTCCTATTCCGATTTTGTCGTTTTCCTCGATTTTAAGCAACCAAGTTTCTTTTTCTGTCATTACCCCTCTAGAAGTTCCCGAAGGTCGCTTAAATTGAAGAATATGCTTGCTGTACGTTGCCTTCATCTCTTTTTATAACGTTAAGCTTTCACCGATAGATAAAAGCATGAGGTCTTTTCCTTTTGCAAAGAATTTGCGTTTTGCTTCTTCGTGATCAATTTCAATATATCCAAAGGTATCAAAATGATATCCCATGATCTTATCACACTGTACGAAATCGGCAGCAATTACCGCTTCATCAATTCCCATCGTAAAATTACTTCCGATAGGCAAAATGGCCAAATCCAATTTTGTAAACAGGGGAATTAATTTCATGTCCATCGTCAAAGAAGTATCCCCTGCGATATAGATGTTTTTATTTTTGCTCTCGATTACAAAACCACCAGGCTGTCCTCCATAGCTTCCATCGGGGAATGAGCTCGAATGGATCGCAGGCGTGTATTTTACTTTTCCAAAATCAAACTGCCAACTTCCACCGTGATTCATTGGATGTGCATTAAATCCTTTGGCTTCATAATGACCAGCGATTTCCGCGTTGGAAACAATAATGGCCTCGGGGTTATTTTGAGCAATTAGTTCAACATCCGCAATATGATCCCCATGGGCATGTGTCAATAAAATGTAATCTACTTTTAATTCATTAACGTTGATGTCTTTTGCAGCAGGCAATGGATTTCCCGTAATAAAAGGATCGACAATCAGGTTAAAATCTTCAATCTGAATGCCTAAACAAGCGTGTCCGTAATAAGTTATTTTCATCATTTTTATTTTAGAAGATTAAAGCTAAGGAAAAAAGTACAGAAACCATAAAAGTGCTCAAGGCTACTATTTTCATTTGGCTGTCTAATTCTTTAGGGTTAGTATTATTTTTAACGAAAATCAAGTGTTTTACCAAGGGGAAATAGGCCAAGACAAAAGCGAAATTGAGTAAAGGCTTTTGGCTGTAAATCCCATAAATTACAAAAGCAACTAAAGCGAAGACCACAATGAAATAATGATAGCGCTTCGCTTTTGCACGACCTAATTTTACAGCTAGTGTATTTTTACCTACCACTTTATCTGCGTCTAAATCGCGCATATTGTTAATATTCAATACTGCTATACTCAAATTACCTACCGCTACTGCGGGTAAAATTACCCATGGATCGATTGTCTGTCCGTAGAGGTAGAAACATCCGATTACACTTACTAATCCAAAGAAAATAAAAACAAACAAATCACCTAACCCGCGATAACCGTAAGCTGATTTTCCAACGGTGTATTTTATAGCGGCTGCCACACAACTAATTCCCAATACAAAGAAAAATAAGGAGGTAAAAAAATGATCCCTTCCAAAGGCGAGGTAGATTAAAATTAGGGCTGATACCAAAGATAAGCCCGAAGTAAAAATAATACCTCTTTTCAATTCTTCTTTCGTCAACAAACCGCTTTGCAAAGCACGTTGCGGACCTACTCTATTTTCATTGTCTGTTCCTTTTACCCCATCTCCATAGTCGTTGGCAAAATTGGATAGAATTTGAAACAACAAAGTTGTTGAGATAGCAAACAAAAAAATCAGATTAAAATCTTCCCGGTTGTGATAATAGGGAAATGCACAGGCCGTTCCTACAATAATTCCAGATATAGATAAAGGCAACGTACGCAATCTAGCTGCAGAAACCCAAGTTTTAATTTTAGACATAGATATAAACTTTCAACAGACAAATAATCTTATCGGTCCAGTTGCGCAAAATTAAGTATAAATGAAAGTAAATACAACCTTGTTGTCCGTTTTGATTTTATAATTATTTCTCTTTTTTCACTTGGTTTTCATCAAGAAAAAAGAAGTAAAAATCCATCAACAAAAACAACGTTAAAATCGATGGATAGCATTACTGAAAAACAAGTAGCTCCAATAAAAATAACTTGAGACTCGATGAGCAGAAGCGGAATCTCCTTGTAAACAAATAACCCTTTTTTACTTAAATCTTTACTTTAGATAAAGTGCAGTAATCTGTTTTAGAGTCTGTTTTGTTTTTTATTCAAGTCATACAAGCATCTTTTGGTTTCACCTCAAGCGAATCATATTCAACTTCTATTTTTACTTGAATTAAACATATTTAAGTAATTAAAGAAGAATAAGTTATATATAAATTCACATAGTTATAACAAAAAGTTATAGGTTAATAGATAGCCAAAAACAGTAATTCCCCTCTGTTTCACGCCCTTATTCTCCACTATTCATTAAAAAGTTACGCCACTCCTACTTCTGTTTTTACTGCTGTAATCAGTCAACGTAAATCGCTGCTATTCTAACACAAAAATCACTTTCTCCTGTTGTTTGATGTCTTTGAAAAAAAGCAATAAACACGGTTATATCCTCAACCTATTATTTTTTTCCTGCTCTTATTTACTTTGCTTCTACTTGATTTATTTCTCTATAGGCGTACTAAAAAAGAATCTAGCATTCCTTCTTTTTTTCACTACTATTGATAAAAAAACGAAAACTACCTCCAGCACTATTCTTTCGTTATTCTCTCTTTTTGGGCTGTCTTACCCTTGCTTAAACGGTTCTCATTTTTATACTTTTACAAGTTCAACAGCGTAGAATTAAGACAAAAAAAAAAGGATGAGAAACATTCTCATCCTTTTTTACTATGCTTTTTTTAGCTTGACTTATTGTTTTTTCAAACGGTAATGTTCAGCTAAATTTCCTGTAATCACGTTTCCTTCTTGATCCAAAAGCAAGATACTTCCTTCGTGTACTGCGACTTGTTTTTTACTTCCATCCTTTAAAGTAAGGGTGATTTTATTTCCCGCAGCGTCCCACTCAAACGTACCTTCTTCTTCAAAATGTCCGTCTTTTTTTTCCTGATAGTGATCCACTAATTTGAATGTACCATCTTCTTTTAATTCGATTGTTTCATCAATACCAGGGCAATCAGCACATGGAATAGTTCCTTTGTACGTTCCAGCCCAATCTAATGAAGTTTTTGAATTATCAGCCATAGTTTCAGTTGAAGTTACTTCTTCAATTGTCGCTGATTCTGTTGTGTCTTTTACTTCTTTTTTACAACTAGCAAGAGTTAACACACTCATTGCAGCCACTGTTAATACAGCAAAATACTTTCTTTTCATAGTGAGATTTTATATTATTATTGTACTATCAAATTTACAACTAAATTTTAATAGAAGTTTATCATTTATCCTAAAAAACACAAAATAAGTTTAAATCTCACCAAACTGTTAACGATTACTTATTTTTTTATGTTTTAAAACAAGCTAATAATTCTTATCTAATTGATACTCATTTACTTTGCAAAAAGCGATTTTATAACCTAGTTTAAACTTCCTGATAGTAGATTGAATAGCGTAAATTCAGGGTCGGGATCAAGTGTAAATACGCCTATTGCCTTTATTTCACCTTGTTTCGAATTACAACCTTACTATTCGTCTTTTTTGTGATTTGACTCTTGCGCTCTGTACGTTACAGTACCGAAACATCCCTCATATCAGAGGTATTCCATGCAGTTGTCTATTCTATACGCTCTAAATTCTCTTTGTACAAACCTATTAAAACGCTATTTCCTTTATCATCAACTCGAAGTCCTCCATATTTAGCTTGTTCAAATAGTGTGTCTTTTCCTTCCTGGAAGAAATAACTATCTGCACCAACAGAGAGACTAAATCCATCCCAATTGAAGTACTTAACTACAATGAACGAATCTACTTCCGTTGTGGGTAAAGCGTCATTTATTCCTTTAAATACCCCTCTATTTTCACGATCTAAAGCTAAAGTAATATACCCTCGCTTTGTGATTTTATCCTTATCTAATACGTTTACTTGACTGTTTAAGGCATAATTTAGTTGCATATAATCACCCTGCATTAAAGATCTAGGATCTACAGGAGCTAGTTCCAACAAAACGAGTCTTCCCTTGTGGATGGTATTTTCTTTTTGCCACACGGCACGAATGAAAAACAATCCAAACAAGATAAACGTAGCTATAACTACTATATTTCTTTTATTTTTCACGATTCAATTTAGTATAGATTACAAATAAACTTAAAAACAAAACTCCTAATCCCATTAAAATAAGCGATTTACTAAGTAAAGTAACATCTAAATAGTAATAATAGGAGATAAGAGATAAAGCGAGAGTTGCCAAAGCTAAGGCCATCCCTTTTTGAAAGCGAAAATGAAACGACCAAACCAAAAGCAGTACGCTAATGGCAAAAGGAATTCCAAAGCCTCTCATCAAGAAAGACAGTCCTACAATCAACAAACAACTTAGAACAGTTACCACTGGCATTTTGTTTATTTTTACTTTGTCCTGGATTGCTTTTACGGTAGAATAAGTTAATCCAATTAATATTATAGCTACAAATACAAGGTAAATGCGATGATATACGATATTAAACTCTCCATAACTTCGCCCTAGCATCCAACGCATGGGGTTAATACGCTCAAAATTTTGCTGGATTAAATCCAAGAATACCACGACAAAAAGTCCATTGCGCAACGCATTAAACTTCGCGGCTAAAAATACAGAACAAGTACGAAGATTTAATTCAAAGTAAAACATCAAATACAATCCGATTAGTGCAAGCCAAAAAACAAAGCTATCTCCGTACGAAAGAGGGATCAGTTTTAAAAGATAAATAAGCCCATAATAGAAACCTACGACAGACAAAAATTGAATTAGCTTACTTTTAAACGACAAAAATCCGATTATACTGAATACGGTTACAATCAATAAATTGGTCGTTTCTGAAGCATTTGAATCAATAAAAGCAAAAATTAAGCACGCTAATGAACTGATATAGGTAGCTACAAAAACGCCATCTCTCAAGGCTGGTTCGCTCTTTTTATTTCCGAGTAAGCTGATTCCATATAAGATAACAGCAAACAAAGAAAAGCTAACCGTACCAAGACTATCGCCAATCGCCATATACAAGAAACCAAAGAAAAAACCAACGGCCAATAAACTACCTAAAATAGCTACTACCTTTAAAAAGGAATACTTGATTGACTGTTCATCTTGTATGCGTTCAAGTACTTGTTCCTGAATCGTTATTCCACGATTTTCCAATTGACTCATCAAAGAATCTAATGCTTTATTCTTCATGCTTCCACGCTTTAGATTTCATTGACACTACTTTAATAATAAGGAATATAGCCCCTATTGAATATAACATATAAACCAACAAGCCTTCAGCACCGTCTTCAACAAGCTTCATTAACAACATTAATCCACAGCTAATACACGCAATAAACGCATAGGAAAACAAGTAGATTTGTTTCTGTTTCCATCCCATCCCTAATCCTGCCACTAACACCAATAGGGCACTAATCAATGTCCAGGTTGCTCCTTGTACATCATTAGCCTCATGGCGTTGGGTATTGGTAAATAACCAAAAGCCAACGCCTGTTGCTGCTAAAAGGTAAATAGCAATCAATTGGATTTGCTTATAAAATTGGTCAATTTTAAAATCTGCAGCCACCAATTTGAGCTGTGGAAGGATAAACAAAAGAAGATTGGTACCTAACAAATACAAAATCCCCATAAAAATAGAATCCACCTGCAGCAACTGTACCAAGGCTAAAATAACGGTTGTATTAGCTAAAATACTGTAGAATAACCATTGATAAGTAAACTTACTTAACACAGTAAGTGGTGTGATGACTACTAACCAAGTAAGAAATAAATCGTAGGCATTGGCACCTGTCTGATACGTTTGTCCAAAAACAGCCATTAAAACCCCGACTAACACTGTACTCGCCAGTAAACTAATTTTTTGTATCCCTTCTTTTACACGATTCGTTAAGGAAAAATATACACTGAGCAAAAGTCCAGCTCCAATGAGTGAAAATTTAACACTTTTCGGCATATTATCCCAATTAAAGGCAAAGAAGAATACAATTCCACTAATTAAAAATCCTGCTCCACTAACAAGTAGCGCATAATAAACAAAGTTCTTCCAATCCTTTTCGGATACCGTTCCATGGGAATCATAGAGCTCCGAAAGCTGTTGATTATCCATAGAAGAATACTCCTTAAGCAAGAACAACTCTTGTTTTGAGATGTTATTTTCTTTTTCTTTCATATTCTTTTTATAAGCACTTAGCATGCAGAGAAGCGTAAAAATATCCTGTTCTCTATTGTCCTAAAATTTGAGCTGCGTGATCTTTTGTCTTCACCTTTTCAATAATCTCACTAATTATTCCCTCTGGATTGATAACAAAAGTCATGCGATGAATGCCATCATAAGTTCGTCCCATGAATTTTTTAGGCCCCCAAACGCCAAAAGCATTTAATACTTCTTTACTCTCATCTGCCAACAAGGGAAATGGCAACTTATTTTTATCGATAAACTTTTGTTGTCTTGCTGCAGAATCAGCACTTACTCCTAATAACTCAAAACCTTGATCTTTCAATTCCTGGTAGTTATCTCTCAAGTTACATACCTCCCAAGTACAACCCGGTGTACTGGCTTTAGGGTAAAAAAAGACCACTAATTTTTTCCCTTTATAATCACTTAATTGATGCTTTACTCCTGCTTGATCTATACCAACAAAATTTGGCGCTTGATCACCAACTTTCAACTGTGTCATTTTGATTCGTTTTTTAATGATTAGTAAAATTACTTTTTTTTTAAGTAGCAATTAAAAATTAAAGCAAATCTTCTTCATTATGCCTTATTATCTGAAATTACGCTCCGATTAAAGAGCATAATAGCATCGTACAAACAATACAAAATACTCAAAAACAAACCTTTACAAAATACTTTCTCTAAAGATTAAAATGATTCTAAATAATATTATATTTGCGTTTTGGTTTATTTATTTATATTAAATCTAAATAAACATTCGTTTTATCTAATGAGATTGGAATTTAATACAACTACTTCATCCAAAAAGGGGATTCAGTAGATTTTAGTAAGGATTACCTGTCACTTCTTGTTCAGTATTATTTAGTAGACTGAATCAAGCATCAAAATAAAAAAAGTAAAACCAGCCTATATCTTATATATTTTAAACATGAATAACGCTTATATTTTATTACTTTCATTATGCGGATTGAACTTAAACGCTCAAACCGAAGCACAATTAGACAGTATCTTTCAACAGCATACCACCAACTTGGGTGAGGTAATTATCCGCATGGATAAGCCCGTATTTCAACAAAAAGCGGATAAAATGGTTTTCAATGTTGAAAGCAGTACACTATCAGAAGGAAGTACGGTATTGGAAGTATTAGGTCGTGCACCCGGTGTTGTTGTTTCACAGGATGGGGAACTATCTTTGAGAGGAAAAAAAGGAGTAAGTGTGATGATCAATGGCAAGTTGAGTTCGCTTTCTTCAAAGGAACTAGCCAATCTACTTCGATCAACGAATTCATCCGTCGTCAAGAATATTGAGATTATCGCCAATCCCTCTGCTAAATACGATGCAGCAGGAAATGCGGGAATCATCAATATTGTATTGAAGAAAAGCGTTTTAGAAGGGCTCAACGGAACGGTCTATGTCAACGGCGGAAGAGGAAGAAAAAACCGCGTCAATTCAGGACTGAGTTTAAACTACACCCACAATAAACTAAGTCTCTACACCGATTACAGCTATACGTTTCGAGGCGAAGAAGAGCGCAAAGCATTTGATCAAGACTTTTTTGATCCCAATCAGCCAAATACCCTAATCAAAAAAACGGCGCAAACGTATAGAACGAGCGAACCGTTAACCTCCAATAACTTCAAGATTGGTGCGGATTACCAAGTTTCCACTAAAACAACTCTTGGCGTTCTATTTGATGCAAAAATTGGTCGCTACGAGAATAAGTCGAAAGGAAGCAGTCAGATTTATACCCCTATTCACACGTTGTTTTCTGATATTCGCTCCAATAATTACAACGACGAACACTGGTACGATTATACGTTTAGTATGAATGGAATACACAAATTTTCAGAAGACGGTGTTCACTTTGATTTTGATGTGGAATACGAGAACTCCAAATTTAGATCACTGCAAACTCAATTACAGGAAAACCTCCTGCCATCCTCAGAGAATTATCCCAATAGAAAAGGAAAGATTCCATCCACGCTACAAGTATGGAATGGAAAATTAGATTTCACTATTCCTATCAATGAAAAACAAACGCTAGAAACAGGTTGGAAGTCCATTGTTAAATCCAACGACAATCCTTCCGTGTATGAATTAGAACAAAATAGTCAATGGATTATTGACCCTGTAACGACGAATCACTACGATTACAAGGAACAGATTCACGCTCTATATGCCAACTATAAGATTGCTTTAGACCACTGGCAGATTCAATTTGGTTTGCGCAATGAATATACGGACCGCAAGATCAATCAAAAAACGACGAAAGAGGAATACAACAAGAACTACAATAAGCTTTTCCCTAGTGCCTCGATAAAATACGAAACAGACAATGCACACAGCTATTATGCTTCGTACAGCAAACGCATTAACAGACCGAGTCACTTTGATTTAAACCCTTTCCGCTTTTACGACGACCCTTTTAATTATTGGCAGGGAAATGCAAACCTAAAACCAGAAACTACCCATGCTACCGAGGTTGGTTATATTTGGAGTAAATACCTGATTGCGACGGTTTATTTTAGCCAGACCCATGATGTAATGACCCAAGTTTACAAGTATGAACAAGACCATACAATTCTCGTTAAAACACAAGAGAACTTAAGCAAATCGTACCATTATGGAACTACCCTTACTGCCACAACAAATCCAACGGATTTTTGGACGATGAGTACGATGTTTAATCTTTTCAACAACAAGTACAAGGGTACATATGAAGGAACAACCATTGACAGTGAACAATTGGCTTTCACCCTAAATGCACAAAATAGCTTTACCCTATTTAAAGGAATAAAAGCCGAAGTGAATGCGCAATACTTTTCCAAATCAAATATCGGCTTATACAAAAGAGATTCTTATTTTGATCTATCCATCGGTGCCTCTACTCCAGTATTAAAAGAAAAAGGAAGTATCAAATTGGCACTTACTGATGTATTAAAAACCAATAACTATACCATTCAAGGAGATAATTTCAATTCAAAAGTAAAACAAGAGTACAATCTAGACAGTCGTATTTTCACTTTATCCTTCAATTATAAATTTTAAGTCATCTTTTATTTCAGCACACCTTTGCCTCTCGACTGTGAAAGCGAGGGTGTGTTTTTTACTATTTGATTCAAACACGAGATTGGAAAAGGGGTGAAATGAAAAAGCCAACTCAGTGAGTCGGCTTTTTTTTACCATAAAATCAAGACGTGGCTACTTGTCTAATTTGATTTCCAACTGATGTTGTTCTTTATTTTTAAGATCCCTTCAAAACTCTTCTTTATAAGAAACCGTCTACTTGAAGTGGGGAACTTTCGTTTTATTTTGGCATGCAAAGTAGTTCAAATAATTTAAATGACAAAACCAGAAGCCGCTTTGACTAAATTATTCAAACAAACATAGCAGAATCAGCAGATAGCCTTCACTTTAATACATTATATTCAAAAGTACATCATAAAGTGTAATAATTTCACTACTTCACTAGTAGGTAATCCTCTAAAAACTTGATGAATACGTGATACTCTGACCCATGCTTCTTGAGTAGGCGCTCCCAAATAAGTTGTTCTATTACTATTTTAGTTTTATAACTATCCGTATAAATTCGATGTCCTTCCTTGTTTTTAATTAGGGTTGCCGTCTGTTGATTACCGAGATACTCCAAATCTCCCGCACTTGTCGTCTGTATATTCCAACGCTTTTTATCCCACTCTTTACTAACTTGAAAATTACCAAAGCCATTCTCTTTTAGGACTAGTTTCTTTCCTTGGTTATCCTCAATTGTTATGGTACCAAATAGATCAACCGCATACGTAGCTTCATAGTTGTTAATTTGCATGTAGTCGAAAATTAAGTCTTGAAAAAACATGGATTTCATGTCTACCTCATTGTAGTTCAGCCCCATTTTCTTTTCCAGGTAGGCTTTATTAAATTTGAGGGTGTTCTGATTTGAATCAGTAAAGGTCAAATCATCAAAGATATTTTTCTTCAGCTTTGCATTATAATGATCGGATTTATACACTAAATCATCAAAAATATCTTGTTGAATGCGTTGTCCATAAGTTGCGAGAGAAAAGAGCAAGACCATAGATCCCACGATCCATGTAGCCCAAACGCGATGTATTTGTTTCATGTTGTCCTTAATTTCAGTTTATTCCTTTTTTTTTGCTTTCTCCCAATACACATCCATTTCTTCTAAATTCATTTGAGGCAAGGCCTTACCTTCTTCTTGTATTAGTTTTTCCATCATTTGAAAACGCGTCATGAACTTGTGATTGGTTTGACTTAAGGCGTGTTCAGGATCAATTCCCACAAAACGGGCATAATTAACTAAAGAGAATAAAATATCGCCAAATTCCTTTTCCATCAGCTCTTTATTTCCAGCTATTTCTTCCGCTTTAAACTCTTCAATTTCTTCTACTACTTTAGCCCAAACCTCTGTTTTATCGCTCCAATCAAAACCAATACCACTTGCTTTTTCTTGCATGCGCAGGGCTTTAATAATAGCTGGCAGACTCGTAGGCACTCCTTCTAAAACAGATGTGCGCCCAGCTTTTAGCTTGAGTTGTTCCCAGTTTTGTAGGACTTCTTGTTCATTGGCTACTTGAGTATCTCCATAAATATGAGGATGCCTGTAAACGAGCTTATCACAAATACCATCTGCGATGGTCTTAACATCAAACAATCCTTTTTCACTACCGATCTTGGCATAAAAGACAATATGCAGGAGCAAATCACCTAATTCCCCTTGCATTTCTTTGGAATCACCAACTGAAATACTATCCGCTAATTCATAGACTTCTTCAATGGTCAACGAGCGCAACGACTCAAAAGTTTGCTTCTTGTCCCACGGACATTGTACTCTCAACTCATCCATAAGGGTCAATAAACGCCCAACAGCTTCTAATTTTTCTTGTTGTGTATGCATAGCAAGTTCTATTAATTCCATGTAAAAATAAAAAAGCCCGTTGTATAACGAGCTTTTTATCTATTTTTTTTCTTATTTGTTTTCTTCAACTGCTTCTTGGAAAGCTTCTTGAATTAACCCTCTTTTTTGTACGATATTATACCAGTTAATTACTTTTTTAATATCTGAATTGTAAACGCGCTCTGCATCATAGTTTGGCAATACTTCTTGGAAGTAAGCTACTAATTCTGGATCAGAAACCTTGTGAGAAATTGCTTCTCCGTTGTTTTCTTTTGTCGCTATATTTTTAAATACGTCGAAAAGTTTAATTTCTCCTTCGTGCGTGTATATTGAGATTTCAGATAATAAACTAACGTTGTTTTTTAATCCTACTGTGCTTCTTTTCCCGTCAGCTAATGATTCTGCAATAAATCCTGTGCGTGTTTGAACAATTAACTCAAATAATCCTGGTTTACCAGAAATAGCTAATACTTTTTCTAAACTCATTTTCTAAAATTTTTCTTTGGTAACAAATATCTTAATTACTTCTTAATTTCCAATTTTTTATCTACCTTTTTTAGTGGCAAACTTCATTTTATAGTCTGTGAATACTTTACCTTCCATAATATTATTTAATCGCTTGGCAATTAATTTCTTCTTCAGGCTTGATAATTTATCTGTAAACAAGATTCCCTCAATGTGATCATACTCATGCTGAATAACACGTGCTGCTAATCCATTGATTGTTTCGGTGTAGCTTACAAAATGCTCATCGCAATATTCAATGGTAATTTGTTCTTTGCGAACTACCATTTCATGTACATCCGGAATACTCAAGCAACCTTCGTTAAACGACCACTCTTCGCCTTCTTCTTTTATGATTTTAGCGTTGATAAATGTTCTTTTATACGTAGTTAAAAATTCTTTTTCTTCTGGTGTATTGTCTTCAATCTCTGCAAATGGCGCACAATCAACTACGAATAGACGGATAGGCAATCCCACTTGAGGAGCTGCTAATCCTACTCCACTAGCCGAATACATCGTATCGTACATATTAGCAATTAATTCATCTAGATTCGGGTAATCTTTTGTTATGTCTTCTCCTACTTTACGCAAAACAGGATCTCCATAACCAACAATTGATAGTATCATAGTTGTTCTTTTGTAACTTTATTGATTTAAACGATTGCAAAATTAGTCAAATTTATAGTATTCTCGCAGACCACAAAACTTTTTTCGGTTTAACTTTTCACCTTTCTTGCATATCAATCTGGTTTTTCTACTCTCCTACTTGTGCAAAGTTTTAAAAAAACAAAAGTAACAAACTAAGTGCTAGTGTTTTAAATGAATTTATTGAATAAAAAAGCGTTTTCTATTCTTCTTTTTCTTTTAGAAAGTCTACCAATTGACTCACGGCCCTTCCTCTGTGACTCACGGCATTTTTCTCTTCTAACGTTAGTTCGGCAAATGATTTAGTCATCCCTTCTGCTTGAAATAAAGGATCGTATCCAAATCCGCCTTCTCCTTGGGCTACTTCTAAAATTTTTCCTGCAACAATACCTGTAAACAAATGTTGCTCACCGTTATAATGTAAGGCGATAACCGTCTTGAAGTTTGCTTTTCTATTGTCTTTATCTGCTAATTCACCAAGTAATTTTGCATTATTTGCTTGATCATTTTTCTCTTCTCCTGCATATCTTGCCGAATATACACCCGGCGCACCATCCAACGCATCTACCTCTAAGCCAGAATCATCAGCGAAACAGTTGAATCCATAGTGTCTTTTGATGTAATCTGCTTTTAATAAGGCATTCCCTTCTATAGTAGCTGCGGTTTCGGGGATGTCTACCATACAACCTATATCCTCTAAACTCAATATTTCAATTGAATCGGGTAATTGGTTTTTAATTTCTTGGATCTTATTCTTGTTGTTTGAGGCAAATATAAGTTTCATTGGGTTTGTTTTTGTAAGGTCAAAAATACAAAATAGTTGTGAATGATGGAAAAACGAAATGAGTAATGAAAAAAGAACATAAAAAAAGAACAAACTCATTACAAGTTTGTTCTTCTCATTCACCTTATCAATTACTAACCTAGTAAAAGAAAATACAAGCTATCGCGTAAGTGATCCTAATAAAATTTTAACTCAACCATTTTATATCAAAAAAAGAATCACAAACAGTTAAATAGCTGTACCTCATTTCCTTCACAAGTTTTAACCTACTACAATAGTACTTCTAATTCGGGTTTTGTTTCAAAAAAACATACCGAAACGGAAAAATATAAACACTCAAACGTGGATATAGGGAGCTCAATTGTTTGTTGTTTGTTGTTTGTTGTTTGGTGTTTGTTGTTTGTTGTTTGTTGTTTGGTGTTTGGTGTTTGGTGTTTGGTGTTTGGTGTTTGGTGTTTGGTGTTTGGTGTTTGGTGTTTGGTGTTTGGTGTTTGTTGTTTGGTGATTGTTGTTTGGTGAGAGGATGAGAGGATGAGATGATGAGATGTTGAAATTTTCGTTTAAAGACAGTCTTGTCTTTTCTAGTAATCAATCGATAACTCATAACTCATAACCGATAACTCATAACCGATAACTCATAACCGATAACTCATAACTCATAACCGATAACTCATAACCTTTAGATTTGCTTTTTCGTTTTTTCGCCAGTTGCTTTTTCGGCAGATTATCGATGAAAGAATATATATCCTTAAATCAGAAAATTAACCGATAACTGTAATCTGATCTCTGATAACTCATAACCGATAACCTGATCCCCATAAAAAAAGGAGCGAAAATTCGCTCCTTTTTTTACTATTTTTTGTATTCTTTCACCACTTGGTTAATTCTACCAAAGATGCTTTTTCCTTCTTTATCCATCATTTCAATTTCGATTCGGTCTCCGAATTGCATGAATGGGGTTACTGGTTTGCCCTCCTTAATGGTTTCTAAGCATCTAACTTCTGCTAAACAGCTTGATCCTGATGGGCTTCCTTGGTTAGCAACCGTTCCAGATCCGATTACTGTTCCAGCCATTAACGAACGCGTTTTTGCCGCATGAGCAACCAACTGTCCAAAATTGAAGGTCATATCTACTCCTGCATTTGGCGATCCGACTAAAGTTCCGTTCAATGTTGAGTGTAACGGCAAATGCAATTTCCCGTCCTTCCAATCATCTCCTAATTCATCAAGGGTTACCATGACAGGTGCGAAAGTGGTCCATGGTTTTGATTGATAAAATCCAAACTGTTTTCCTAATTCTGCTGGAATTAAATTTCTCAATGATACGTCATTTAAGATCGTTACCATTTTGATGTGCTTTAACGCCGTTTGTGCATCTACTCCTGGAGGTACATCATCTGTAATAACAGCTACTTCCGATTCGAAGTCGATTCCCCATTCTTCTTTTTCGATTAAGATATCATCTGTTGCTCCGATAAAAGCATCTGAAGCTCCCATGTACATTAAAGGATCGGTCCAGAATGATGCTGGCAATTCTGCATTTCTCGCTTTACGCACTAATTCAACATGTGTTACATAAGCACTTCCGTCTGCCCAGTGATACGCGCGTGGAATTGGCGCCATTACTTTTGCGGTTGTGAAATCGATGGTATTAGATAGTTTTCCTGCGTTTAAGTTGTCATACACTTCTTTTAAAAGTGTTTCTTTTGTTGCCCATTGATCTAATGCTGCTTGCATGGTAGTTGCAATTTCACTTACTACAACTGCTTTTGTCAAATCTTTTGAAACAACGACTAATTGACCATCTCTTGTGCCATTGTTGATACTAGCTAATTTCATGAATTTATGTTTTAGTTTTTATTGTTGGTTTACTTCTTTTTCTCCTTCCTATAAAAGAGAGGAAAAGGAAAAGCCGAAGGTATAAAAAAAATAGAGAATACTATAATTTCCTTTCCCTCGCAGTTGTTTTGCTCACGCTCCTATTTAGAGGACTTGATTTACAAGGTGTTTAATGGTTTGCGCCACTCCATCTTGATCATTGGTGGCTATCTTATGCTGTGCCAAATCTAAAATAGAGGGATGTGCATTGCCTACGGCATAGGTATGTGCTTCCAATTTCAGCATACCTTGATCATTGAGATTATCGCCAAATAGATGTAAATTTTCTCCTTTAATATTGTATTGTTCTTGTAAATATTCAATCGCTTTTTCTTTGGTTGCTTTAGCGCTTGAAACTTCCAATACAAAGTGATTGGGAATGTATTGATCCTGCAGTAACAAACACTTGAGTTCTTCTCCATGCTGTTCTTGCAACTGAAGTTTAAGTGGTACTAAAATATCATACGCATCAATAAACATCAGCACGAGACTTTGTGCATCCCAAGCTGTTGCCTCTTGTGCCAAATCTACTACTTCTATGAATCGAGGATCGTGTGGACGAAGATTCATAAAGTACTGCAATCCTCTACTTGGGTTGGATTGGTAAAAAATTCCTTCCTCAAAGTTTTCGTTCAACGTGAATATAAAAGGAGAAACTCCCTTTGTAAGGGCTAACTCCAATACCTTTTGCACCTCGCCAGACTCTATCCCCTTAATCTTCAATACCTTTTGGGCTTGCCAATCGTAAATTAGCGCGCCGTTATTTAGGATGACCGGAAAATTCCACGGGATACGTTGAATCACTTTGGCGGCACTCGTCCATCCTCTTGCCGTGGCAAAGCCTAGTTTATGGGGAGATGTATTGACAATCTCCTGGAGGATTTGTTCACTTTCGAAGCTCAAATATCCAGTGCTATTGAGCAAGGTTCCGTCTAAATCGGTTATAAAAAATTGTTCCATGCTATACTATTCGCTTAACATCGCAATAAAAATATCTAACATCTTCTCATCTGTTGTCCAAGAAGAAATCAATCGAACGGCTGCATAATCTGGATTAATGGGTGTCCCTACCTAGAAATCAACCTTTTCTTGCAAACGCTGAATAAGTGCTAGGCAAAAAAGCCTTGAATTCTAAGGTATATTCATCGATACTCTACCCCTTTTGTTACCTGAAATTCGCTTCAATTAATTTATCTAAAATAGCAAGGGGAGCTCCCGCTGCATCATCAATTTTGAAGTTGTACCTATCGCAATCATTTAGGCAAGTAAAAATAGAACTTTCTCGAGTAAAGAAAGGGAGTTGAAGCGAAAAATTTGTTAAAAAAAACGGGGGTACTTTCTTTTTTTACGTTTAAAAAGTGTACATTTAACTCAAACAGTCAAGATATGGAACACAAAAAAATATTCGCCGGTAGTGAAGTAATGGTTTTAGCCGTTCGCAACTTATTAGAAGAAAACAACATAGCTTATATCATCCGCGATGATATCGAAGCCGGACGCGCTGCTGGTTTCGGAACTTTAGGCAAAGCTATTCACGTTTTTGTTGAGGAGCAAGATGTAGCTCGAGCAGAAGCGTTACTAAAAGAAAATAATCTAGAAGAATAAGTTTAAAATTACGAAAAAAGGGGCTGCATGGATTACACGCAGCCCCTTTTTTCGGTCTTAACTTCGGCTAAAATAAAGGAAGATACTTTCTATTCTGTTGGTTTTAGAATTAACTCCAAGAATGTTCAAATTCTCCTGATTCCTCCTCAACTTCAATCCTTACGGGGATCAAGGGATTAACCAATCGTTCACATTCTTTCATAATAACCGTAAGTTTCGTTGGTTGAGAGCGATATACTTCATCTCCAAAGGGTCCCATATTGGGTTTATTATGTCCTTTAGCAGAATAATAAATGGAATATTCCCCTTGACTTAAATTATTTGTTGTAGCTGTGAATTTAACTTTTCTCGAACCGCGCTGATATTCCCAAATTCCGACCCCTGGAACCGTATGCTTATAGGGAGTAGATGCATTGAGTGGATACCCTTCTTCATCCTCGAATCGAAAACTATCGAAATCGATATTATCCGCTGAATTTCCTCCAATTGGAAAGCTCATTTCTCCTCGATAAAAATAGGTATATCTATAGGGGTCTATGGATACATTTCTATCTTTATTATCTCCATCTCCTATACAGAAAATAACGTCATTTGGATAAGTAATAGGTGAATAAGGCAAACGAATCACGACATCTTTCACCAAATGGGTTTGTGTAGCACCACCAGTCCCCGCAGCAAAACCAACTTTAAAATTAGCCGGCATTGAGGTTTGAAAATTGTAGAGTACATTGTCTTGATCTTTGGTTTTAAAGGCATGACTATAATAATATCGATATAGAATATCACTGACTCCATCTGGATGCTTAACCACCATAAAGATATAACTTCCTGTGTTACTCGGATTGGGCAAAATCATGACCTTCACTGTATGGTAAATGATTTCTCCTTCCCTATCGTAACCTGTACGCAAATCAAAGCTTTTATTTAAGTTTGAATCTCTTAATTCATACTCTCCTGTATCATAATCTAATCGAGCGTTTCCTTCCCAACTACCCCGTGTAGCTGTGCTATATAATACAGGATAGCCTTTATAGCGATTAGTCCCATGTGATCCTCCGCGAATGGTGATGTGACTATACCCTCTATTTGAAAAGGTCCCTCCTGCTATCCCTTCTTTTTTCTCTCCACTTCCTGTTGATCTGGTTTTAAAATCGCCATAAAGATCCAATCCAACACCTAGATAGGCTCCATTTAACCCTGGAATATCTGCATTAGTTGATGAGTTTCGGTACACATAACCTAAACTAGCTCCTTGTCCACCGATTTGAAAGGGTTTATCACTGTCATACAAAAACATACTCAACCCGTCTCCATAATTACCATTGTACTTTTTCCCATCAATCATCGCATATTTAAATTCTACTTCAATCCCATAATTCGAAGTAAAAGATAAATTACTTAGCGCAAATCCCGTGAAGGCATGTTCATCTTCATCAAAGGTTAAGGCCAATCCATCTTCTGTATATCGCTGGGCTAAAGTAGGTGCATTACTACCAAAATATTCTTCAATTTCGGGTGGTTTGCTTGTACCTGTAAGCGGTAAATAATAGGGAAACATCCTAGCTTGCTGTGCAAAACTAGTTAGTGAAATACATAGTGCTATAAAAAAGAATACTTTATTTTTCATTATCAATGCTTTAATTTTTATAAAAAAATTAGTAAATGGCTCTACTTTAGGTACATACCTATCGCAGAGCCATTCTTATCTATCCAGTTATTCGCGAACGCCAAACATAATGTTCATATAACTATCTGTAGCTACATCAACATTTCTATTAACTGTATACTTCAGCATACCGTCATTTGAAATTTCAACTTCGCTAAAGATGTATTCATCATAATAGATCACATAGTAATCAAGTGCTGTTTTAGCTAAAACAGGTAAACTAGCTTGTTGTGCTCCTGGATTTACCGCTTTTGGTGTTCCGTATTGGTCTTTATAAAAATTGTATACGTTTACTTGTACATTTCGCTCTCCTGGTTTCACTCGGATGTAAAAAGAAGGAGCATAGAAGAACTTCGGCATTGCCACAGAACCACCTGCTGGTTTTTGGAAAGAAGCCCCTCCACTTCCATCTGAGGTCAAAACGTATCCATCAGGTGTATTGCTACTTCCATCGCCTTTTGAACTAATTTTATCGGCGTGTACCCCTTGGTCTTTGATTGCGGCATCATACACTGAATTGCTTCTCAATTGGCCAAATCCCACAGCATTATTAGCCATATGTGAATACCCAATAGATCCATCTTTTACTTTTAGATCAACAGTCTTTAGTACAGCTTGTGTTCCGTTGGTTACTTCTATGGTTGTACTGCCATTTAAATTCCCTCTGGTCACATCTGCGCCAGTTGGAGCCTTAAACTCAACTGTTCCATTGGATTGAACCGTTAAAACATGGCCTGTAGTTGCCCCTGTTCCATCAATTTTAGAAGCAGTAATTCCCTTGTCTTTTACAACATTGCCATAAATAGATTCTGGCTTAATTTTGTCATAGGTTACCGCATTGGTCTTAATTTTTACTTCTGTTACCGCATCATTGGCTAATTTAGCATTGCTAACAGCACCATCAGCAATCGCTCTTGACATTACAGCTCCAGTAGTAAAGTGTCCATCTTGAAGTTGAGCTCTTTTAATTTTAGTTGCCGTTACCGCTTCCTCGCCAATTTTGCTTGTAATCACAGCACCATCTGCTAAATATTTTGTCTCAAGGGATTCCGTTTTAATTCCCAATTGTACATCATGAGGTACACTATTCACTCCTTGAACCACGCTAATTGGCGTCGTATCCCCGTGAATTTTACCTGTCAGTTCCGCTGCACCTTGTTCTAAAAAGGCTACCCCTCCACGGCCATCGGATGTTAGTACATGACCGCTTCTTATGAAACCAGTCGTTGTTTTAGAACTTAACTTTTCAGCCGTTACGTTTCTATCTGCAATTTTCAATTGGGTTACAGCATTCGGACCTAATTTTGATTCCGATACACCTTCATCCATGATGCTTACAGTGGCTTCTGCTAATAAAGCGTGAGCAGCTCCAGTACCAGTCACCGTGATTCCTACTCCACCTGTTAAGCGTTTTCCAGATTCACCAATCATATCAATCATATTGACCAATTCAACACCACCTTGTCCATCTGTACCCAATATTAGTCCATATTCAGCATCTTCTGTCCCCATTTTATCTAGGGTTACATTACGAGCAGCAATATGTTCTTTTTTAATTCCACTTGTAGCTACATTGATGCTTATATCCTGTAAAGCTGCTTTATTTGCTGCTGGTGAAACGGTAATCGAAGGACCTGCAAGCAAGGCTTTCCCTTGTGTCGTTGCGAGTACTTCAAAAGATTGGAATACGGCATTTCCATTGCCATCGGCAGTTAGTACCGTTCCAGTAGGTGCGTTATTTGCACCAGCTATAGCACTAATTTTCGCTGGTGTAACGGCTTTATCTTTAATGTGTTTATTCGCTACTCCTTCTGCTGCAATAACAATTGAGGTTTCTGCTAACAAGGCTTTGTTGCCTGCTGAAACCACAAGGGATTCATCAGAAGTTAAATCTTCCCCTTGTCCTTCAAAAGCGGTATTGCTCAGTGCTTTAAAAGCTACGGTTCCATCACTATTAGCGGTTAACACGGTATTTTCATCTGCCGTTCCAGCGCTAATTTTCGCTGTTGTTACAGCCCCTGCAGCCAATTTAGTTGTTCCAATTCCACCTTCCGCTACATCGATATTCGTTGGAGCTAACACTGCATTTAATCCATCTGTATCATTCGTAAAAGTTAAGGCAGTACCTAGTACTAGATCTGCTCCACCTGCTTGTACGGCATCTTTAAAGGCATAATCAAATCCACCTTGTCCATCCGTTATCAAGATGAAATCTCTGGATTTATTGACCCCACCAACTTTAGAACTCAATTTATTACTGGTAACACTTGTATTGGCAATACCGAGTGTAACATCTTTTAGTAAGCTATTAATTCCGTTTCCATTAGTGATTTGGATAATTTCGTCTGTGGTTAAATTACCAGCGGTATCTGTCACGATATCGCCCAGTTCACCCCAAATTACTTCGCCATCTCCTCTTGTAACTAATACACTGGCTGATGCAATCCCCGCTGCCGAAATTTTATCTGTCGTAACCGCATTAGCCCCTAATTGGGTATTGGTTACAGCACCATCAGCTAATTGAGTGGATGTAATTCCTTGGTCTTTAATCCCAATTTTCACATCCGCCAATACTTTATCTACACCATTATCTGTTACCGTCACAACGCCATCCGTTGTAATCTTCCCTTTGTTGGCAATTTTAGCGGGAGTAATGGGCTCATAATTTACCGTTGTACCATTGGCAGCTACCATAGCCACCGCATTGGCAGGGGCTCCACCCCCGTGTAATTTAATTGCTTGAATGGAGTTATTTGCAAGTCCTATTGTAACATCGGACAATACTTTACCTTCCCCATTATCGGATACGGTAATACTATCATCTGTGCTAATATTTCCTTTTCCTGTAAGGATTTCAGTAGAAAGTGTTTGATAAACTACTTCTCCTGCAGCATTAGCCGTGGCTATGCGATTAGCCAAACCTGTTCCTGCAGTAAGTTTTGTGGCTTCAATGGTAGTATCAGCAATATTTGCATTTTTAACAGTACCTGCTGCAATGTGTTTGCCTTTTACGCCTCCATCGTTAATTTTCAAAATGGCTTGCGTACCATCCGCACCAAAAAGAACATTCGCTCCTCCTTCAACAAGGATACCTTCTTGTCCGATTAAATCAGCATTCATCAGTGGTGTAATGGCATCTTCCATTGTTTTGAATCCGACATTACCTGAACCATCGGCTGTTAATACAGTTCCCTCTGCTTCACCCTCTGCGCTAATTTTAGCTTTGGATATGGCTTTGTTTTGGATATGTGTATGGTCAATTCCACCTGCTTTTACTTGTAAAGAGAAAGGCTGTAATACGGCTTTAGACGCGTCGCCCACAACTTCTAACGAACCATCTACCCCCAAAGCTTTACCTTGTAGCACGGCAGCCATCGGTTGATACCTAACTGTACCATCTCCTTGCGCTACGGGAACATAGTTTTCTTTCCCTTCTCCCGCATACAGTTTGCTTTCGGTAACGGCTAAGTTTTTAATTTTCGCTGTAGTGACTCCTTCATTTTTCAATGCAATATTCATTGTCTGTAAAGCAGCTTGTTCCCCCCCGGTTACTTCGATAGCAGTATCACCCGTTACCGTTTTACCTTGTGCTAAGACGGTGGTATAAATATCATTTTGTACCGTCGTGTCATTTAAAATTTCGGTAAAATGTTCAATTACCGTTCCCACGATATCAATCGTTGCCACTGCATCATTGGATGCTTTGTTGTAAAAGACATATTTTCCAGGTTCATTGGAATCAATACGCATGGTGTTGGCATCAAAATCTACGCCTTGCCCAATGATATTTCCCTCTTTATCTACATCATTTTCATTAAAATAGGTGAATTTACCATTGCCGTTATCACGCAATAGTGTAATTCGCTCTTGCGTATTGACAATGGTTTCAATAATATCACTGCTTGCATCTACCCATTCTACTTTACCTTCGGTATTGGTTACCAACAATTGCCCAACCACACCTGGCGCAATTTTAGCCGGGGTAATTCCCTCATTTGTAACGGCAATTTGAACCGCTTCTAAAACAGATTTCGTACCACCTACTAGAGTGATTGAACTATCGGAAGGGGTTAACGCTTTTCCTTGTGCGGCTACGGTATTGTAAATTTCCTCTTTTACCGTAGATTCCTGTAGTATTTCACTAATATGTTCAATAACTGAACCTTTTACATCAATGGTAGCTAAAGGGACCGTTGCACTAGTCGCATCGTAAAATTCATATTTATTATCCAGTGTTTCTACAATGGTTAATGTATTGGCATCAAAAGTTACCCCCGTAGCATTCGGCTTGAGATTCCCGTTTTTATCTACTTCATTTTCATTGAAATAAGTAAAAGAACCATTTTCATTATCACGTAATAAAGTTATTGCTTCATTGGTTTGAATAATCGTAGTCAAAATAGGATCATTAGCACCTAACCAGGTTACAGTTCCACTAGCATCCGTACCCAAAATATGTCTTGGTTCATCACCAATCATTTTAGCCGCAGTAACGGCTTGATTTTGAATATTAGCTGTAGCAACTGCATCAACAGCCAATTTATCGTTGGTAATTCCGCCTGCTAAAATATCGATTGTTACATCTGCAAGAGCTGCGTGTTCCCCTCCTTGTACGTCAACAGCCGAAGATCCAACGATTGGTTTACCCGAATTTCCGATAATTTGGCCTAAGGTTTTAAACTCCGTTCCTCCATTGCCATTTGACGTTAATACAAAACCTGCGGCTTTGTTCGTACCAATCTTATCTTCTGTTACAGCTTTCGAAGCGATATGTCCATTTTTAATTCCAGCTGCTGCAACCGTTACATCCAACGGTTGTAGGGTTGCTTTATTTCCTGCTGGCACAGCAATAGACTGGTCGGATGAAGATACCGTTTGTCCTTGTATAAGAGCGACTTCATTTAACGGTTTAAAGGTTGTATTACCCGATCCATCAGCTGTTAATACAGCTCCATTAACTGCTGCTTCCGCATTAATTTTACCAACAGTAACCGATTGATTGGATAAATGTTGCGTTTTCACTCCACTATTGGCAATGCTAATCGTAAGTTCACTCAATAACGCTTTATTATCTTCCGGAATTGATAGAGATCCATCTGTTTTTAAATCGGCTTCCGCCCCTTCAAAAGCAGTTTCGTTTATTTTTCTATAGGCTACATTCCCTTGTCCATCTGCAGTTAATACTGCATTTTCATCTGCACCAACGGCATTGATTTTAGCTAGAGTTACTGCACCATCGGCTAATTTAGCTGTAGAGATCCCTCCTTGTTTCACATCCAAAGATACGGGAGCTAAAACGGCATTAAGCCCGTTTGTTCCATCGATAAAATCTAAGGAAGTTCCTAAATTTAAGTCAGTACCTCCCGCCTGAACGGCTTCTTTTTCTACATAGTCAAATCCACCAGCACCATCTGTAACCAACAACATATCGCGTACGACAATTCCGTCTACATCAATAGAGAATAACTTTTCTTTGGTTATACTTTGGTCTTTAATTCCCAGTTTCACATCGTTAAACAAAGTATTTATTCCATCACCTGTTTGAATTTCAACAATGCCATCTGTCGTTAAATTACCTGCAGCATCCGTCACTAAATCATCGAGTTCCCCCCATTTGATCTCGCGATTATCATCAATCACTAAAACTCGCTTCGCTGGTTCAGTCCCTGGAGATAATTTATCAATCGTTATGGTATTTAGCGCAATCTGATCATTTGTAAGGGTGTTATCTGCAATTTGCCCCGCTGTAACGGTCTTACCCGCAATTTGGCTGGCTGTAATGGAATTGGCTTCAATACTTAGGTCTACATTCCCCAATACTTTAGCAGTACCATTATCGACTTTGATTATACCATCCGTTGTAATATCTCCTTTGTCCGTAATTGCAGCTGCATCTAGCACTTTATAAGTAACCGTTCCATTAGCATTCACTGTGGCAACTGCACCTGCTGTTGCACCTGTTGCATCTAGTTTCGCAGCAGTAACGGATTGGTCTTTAATTCCTAAATGTACATTACCCAATACTTTTCCTGTACCATTATCTACCGTTACGATATTATCTGTAGTAATATCACCTTTGCCTGTAATTGCAGCAGGTGTTAAGGCTTGATAAGTTACTGTTCCATCCGCATTTACGGTTGCCACATGTCCTGCAGTTTCACCAGTCGCATCAAACTTTTCAGCTTTAATTGATTGATGTCCCAAGTGGTCATTGGCAATTCCTCCCGCATTAATTTCGATGGTTACTTCTTTCGTTGCATCACCAAATAAAACATTTTCCCCTCCAGTTACGTTGATTACTCCATCTTCTCCTACTAGATCACCTTGCATCGCTGGCGCTACCACTGATTGAGGTGCTTTATAAGCGGTATTCCCCAATCCGTCAGCCGTTAATACAGCTCCATTAGCAACTCCTGTCGCATCCATTTTAGCCGCTGTAATAGTTTTGTTTTTAATCTTCCTTTCTGTTACCCCTCCTTCTTCAATATTAATCGTCACGGCATTCAATACCGCTTGATTACCACCTGTTATAGCAATAGACCCATCATTACTTCCTATTTTCTTTCCTTGAGCTGCAACAGTGTGATAGATATCGTTCTGTACCGTGGTATCATTTAAGATTTGCGTGATATTTTCAATAACACTTTCGGCAACATCAATCGTGGCAATAGGTGTTGTAGCACTTGTTTTATCGTAAAATTTAAAGGTATTATCGGCTGCTTTTTCAATACGCAACGTATTGGCATCAAATTTTACCCCTTGCCCTATAATTACATCTCCATTGGCATCAACGCCCTGTTCATTGTAATAGGTAAAGGTTCCATCTCCGCCGTCTACCAGCACCGTAACTATTTCGTTGTGTTCAACGATTTCTTTGATGATGGCATCAGAAGCATCTACCCATTTAACTGCGCCATTATCGTCTGTAATTAAGAGTTGTTTGTTTCCGCCTGGTGCAATTTTTATTGGGGTAATTCCCGCATTGGCCACGGAAATTTGCATTTCGTTTAATACCGCTTGCGTTCCATTGTCCACTTGAATCGAACCATCCGCAGCTGTTGCCGCTTTTCCTTGGGCTGCTACGGTGTTATAGATATCGTTCTGTACCGTGGTATCATTTAAGATTTGCGTGATATTTTCAATAACACTTTCGGCAACATCAATCGTAGCAATAGGTGTTGTAGCACTTGTTTTATCGTAAAATTTAAAGGTATTATCGGCTGTTTTTTCAATACGCAACGTATTGGCATCAAACTTTACCCCTTGCCCTATAATTACATCTCCATTGGCATCAACGCCCTTTTCATTGTAATAGGTAAAGGTTCCATCTCCGCCGTCTACCAGTACCGTAACTATTTCGTTGTGTTCAACGATTTCTTTGATGATGGCATCAGAAGCATCTACCCATTTAACTGCGCCATTATCGTCTGTAATTAAGAGTTGTTTGTTTCCGCCTGGTGCAATTTTTATTGGTGTAATTCCCGCATTGGCCACGGAAATTTGCATTTCGTTTAATACCGCTTGCGTTCCATTGTCCACTTGAATCGAACCATCCGCAGCTGTTGCCGCTTTTCCTTGGGCTGCTACGGTGTTATAGATATCGTTCTGTACCGTAGTATCATTTAAGATTTGCGTGATATTTTCAATAACACTTTCGGCAACATCAATCGTGGCAATAGGTGTTGTAGCACTTGTTTTATCGTAAAATTTAAAGGTGTTATCGGCTGCTTTTTCAATACGCAACGTATTGGCATCAAACTTTACCCCTTGTCCTATAATTACATCTCCATTGGCATCAACGCCCTGTTCATTGTAATAGGTAAAGGTTCCATCTCCACCATCTACTAATAGCGTAACCGTTTCATTGTGTTCAACGATTTCTTTGATGATATCATCGGTTGCATCTACCCATTTAACTGCGCCATTATCGTCTGTAATTAAGAGTTGTTTGTTTCCGCCTGGTGCAATTTTTATTGGTGTTACTGCATTATTTTTTAATTTATAGGTATTAACCGATCCGTCTAATATCTTCGCTTCTGTAACCGCATCATCTGCAATCGTCAAGGTCATATCCTTCAAAACAGCATGAGGCACTTCCGCTTGATTATTTATAAGGATTCCATTTCCTTTTAAAGAAGCTGTACTCCCTTGTGCTTGTTCTATTTTTTGAATAATACTGTCTAAGATATCTTGTATATTATCCCCTTGAATACTCGTTGAATTATTCTCATATACAATAGCCTTCGCACGCGTATTGATGGTCATTAATGGATTTTGAAGAGAAGTTGCTCCATCGTAAAAATCAAAAATTCCTTTTCCTGCGCTTCCTGTTCTTTCTTGAATACGCAACGTATTGGCATCGAA